>NZ_CADBFF010000013.1:0-116315 GCF_902793885.1 uncultured Succiniclasticum sp. | reverse complement strand
GCGGTAGGAGACTGAACCAATCCACAGCATCCTCTACAGTGTAGCATATGACCTTGGAGAGGGTCACTAAAAACTACTACTCTATAATACAAGGAGACTTCTATGTCCTGGGAATTAGAAGAAAGACAAAAAGATTTTGACAAAAAACGGCATATCGTATATACCTTTTTCAGCACGGAAGAACAGAATTATAAAAATATAACAACCCTTCTCCAAGAAACCAATCTACGTATTGACAAACTGATAGAAGAAAAAAATTATAAGAGTTCAACCAAACGTAAAGCATTAAAAGAAATCCTGTCATGGATTGACGAGAATGACGTACTTATTGTCACCGAACTCACCCAACTCGCCCATTCGGTGAAAGAATTACTGGATATCATAGAATGTCTGCAAGAAAAAAAGGTACAATTAGTATCCCTTAAAGAACAGTTTGATATCAATAACGATACTAGAAAACTTTTCATTAGAGCCATTAAGCTTGCATTAGATTTCCAAAAGAATATCTTCCGTGAAAAAGTGGCAATCGGTATCCAAAAAGCCAAAGAACGCGGCATATATCAAGGCAGAAAAAAGAAGACTATCCCGGAAAATTTCCCGTTTTTGTACGAAAATTATAAGAAACATACCATGACTGCTACTTCCATATGCAAGCAGATAAAGATTAGCAGACCAGTCTTTTACCGTATGGTCAAAGAATATGAACAGGATCACAAGATTGATAAAAACAATACAGACAGTACAGAAGACCAATGAAAAAAAAAATTCATCCGGCTCAAATTTGTAACAAAACATAAAAATCATATTATAAAAACTGCGTTCTCTAGCTAAAACCGAAGAACGCAGTCTTTATTTTATTCTATAAAAACACCCCATAGCCTCAATAAAATATCATCTGTGCAAAAACACAAATAAAAAATAGCCAATCTCTGAAACGGTCCAAAGACTGACTATCTAACTCCAGGACAAAAAATCCACACAACCAACATATTTAGTTTTCTTTTACAAAAAGGTTTTCATGAAAAAATCCAAAATGATAAAGATATTTAGTTTTCTTTTACAAAAAAACGATAAAAAAGCAACTATCTTATTTAGTTTTCATTTACAAGCATACAGATGCAAGCAGGCAGTTCTGTCAACGCTCGGAAAGTGTCAAAATTTTCCTTATCCCAGTTTCAGCGCCGGCACCGCATTCAGGTCCCAGGGGCTGACTACTCCTGCCTGATACATATAATACCCCCGGCAGGCAATCATCACCGCGTTGTCGGTGCACAGAATCTTGGTAGGATGCACCAGACGGGCACCTGCTTTTTTAGCAGCCGCCGCCAGTTTATGCTGCAGGGTTTTATTGGCTGAGACCCCGCCCGCCAGCACGATTTCTTTCAAACCCGTAGCCTTAATGGCCAGCACACTTTTCTGCACCAGCACATCTGTCACCGCTTCCTGGAACGAGGCGGCCACATCGGCCCGGTTCACCGGGCGCCGGGCCTGCTCTTCATTGTGCAGGTAGTTAATGACGGAGGATTTCATGCCGCTGAAGCTGAACTGGAAGGGATCGTCCAGCATGGCACGGGGGAAATTAATGGCTTTGGGATTTCCTTCCAGCGCCAGTTTTTCAATCTCCGGACCGCCGGGATAGGGTAATCCCATGACCCGCGCGATTTTATCAAATGCTTCTCCCGCCGCGTCGTCCCGGGTCTGCCCCAGCATCTCAAAACGGTTGTAGCCCGTCACCTTCAGCAGGGCCGTGTGCCCGCCGGACACCACCAGCGCCAGGAACGGCGGCTCCAGTTTTTTGTCATTGATAAAGTTGGCGAACACATGACCTTCCAGATGGTTGACCCCCAGCAGCGGCTTGCCCGTGGCCCAGGCCAGGGCCTTTGCAGCAGACAGCCCTACCAGCAGTGCGCCTACCAGACCGGGCCCGTACGTAACAGCCACCCCGTCAATCCGGTCCAGCGTAACCTTGGCCTCTTCCAGGGCCGCGTCAATGACCGGCATAATGTGTTCAATATGTTTGCGGGACGCAATCTCCGGCACCACGCCCCCGTATTTCCGGTGAATGGAAATCTGGGAGGAAATGATATTGCTCAGCACGTCCCGTCCGTTTTTAACTACAGAAGCAGCCGTTTCGTCACAGCTGCTTTCAATTCCCAAAATGTAAATATCTTTTTGTTCCATAATAATCCTTTTACCGGTACAGCCACATGATGACCGCGCCCTCATGGGTATCCTCATAATAATCCGGCCGCACGCCTTTGGATACGAAACCGCAGCGTTCATACACAGTTTGTGCCGCTATATTACTTTCCCGCACTTCCAGCGTTACCGCTTCCGCCCCGGCGTCCCAGGCTTTATGTATCAGTTCCGTTGTCAGCAATAGACCCAGGCCCTGATTACGCATTGTCTTTTTCACTGCCACCCGCATGACCTGCGCTTCTCCGGCCACATTCCAGATACCGGCATACCCTGCAATTTGGTTTTCCAGTTCCGCTACGATCCAGACAGCAATCCTGTTCTGCAATTCCCTCTGCCAGGTGTCCCGGCTCCAGGGATCGAAGAACGCTTCCCCGTCCAGTTCCATCACAGCCGGCAAATCCTTTTCTTCACATAACCGGAATACAGGCCTTATCTTTTTTTCCATAGTATTACAACTCGTACCGACCATTTTTGAAATTGCATTATCCCTGCGGATGCCGTTTCTCCCATAATTCTTCTGCTTCCGATTTCCGGATGTAATAGGGGCGCAGGGTAAATACTTCTTCCCCTGTCAGCACTTTCCTGCCTTCCGCCGCCAGCGCCACAGACGAGGCTTTGGGCAGCCGCACCGGTTCTGGAGCAGCCAGAATGCCAGCAGGCAGATCCTGCTTCAGCAGCCTTTCACATTCTCCCATAAGAAGCACCGGTTTGCCGCAGCGCTGCAGCTGCTGCAGCAGGGTTTCCCTGTCCGCCATCTCTACCGGCTGCAGTTCTTTCAGTTCTCCACTGACCCATTCATAAAACGCAGTATAATAATTCCCTTTTTGGGCATCCAGCACCGGCGCCAGCACCACACCGGCCAAAGGAATATTATAGGCCATAGCCTGCAACGTATTGACACCACAGATACCACACTGCCAGGCATAGGCCATCGCTTCCGCCGCTGCCAGCCCGATACGCAGTCCCGTAAAAGAACCGGGCCCTATACTGACAGCAATCCGGTCAATCTCTTCTTTTTTTATCCCTGTACGGGCAAACATCTGGTCCAGCTGGGGCATCAGCCCTTCCGAATGGGTCAGGCCTACGGAAATATCATATTCCGCCAGCACATGTCCGTCCTGCACCAGTCCCACCGTACATACGCCCGTCGCCGTATCAAGCGCCAGCGTTAACATGCCGCAACACTTCCTTGCTTATCGCTTCGTACCGGAGGCCAAAGGGGATCATCTCCACCACACGCCCTTCCGGCACAATCGTCAGATTCACCTGCAAATACTCCGGGGGCAGTTCCGACTGGAACAAATCACCCCATTCAATCAAAGAGACACCTTCGCCGCCCACATATTCATAGAAACCGATATCGTTCAGTTCTTCCGGAGAATCCAGCCGGTACAGATCAAAGTGGCGAACTTCCATAACCTTTCCATTATATATGTTCATCAGGGCAAAGGTCGGACTCACTACTTCTTCTTCCTCCACGCCCAGGGACCTGCAGACACCCTTGCTCATCAGGGTCTTGCCGGCGCCCAGGTCACCGCTGAGGCAATATACGTCTCCGTCGGCAGCCAGCGTTCCCAGCAGTCTGCCAAAATGCTCTGTCGCGTTCTCATCAGCCAGAAAAAAGCGGGGACTGCGATTCCCGGACTCCTTCTGCCAGATTATGCCGGTCAAAACCGGCCGGGTTTCGGGTACAGGCCCTGCATTGTCAGAAGTCGTTTCAGCCTGATGTTGCTTCTTACGCGAGTGAGTATCCATAAATCATTTTTCTCCTTACTTTTTCTCTTCTTTCTTCTTATCCGGTTTTTTCAGTACGTCCGGATTCCGTGTCAGAGGATCCAGCAGATCCATATGCCCGCTGATAGTATCGATTTCCTTGCCGTCTACCAGGAACTTAACCTTTTTAATTTCCGGGAATTCCGTTAAGGTGCAGACCACAGCGTTGACCATCATCCGTTCCGTAAAGGAGCCCTGCCCCCGGGACGCAAAATTCTGGTTGAAATCAACCGTTGCCGTATCCCCGCTGACCTTCACACTGTGCACATCCGTTCCCGGCGGGAACAGGTTCATCAACTGCTTGGAAACCGGGTCCGTATGGATCAGGGCATCCAGCGCCGCTTCTTCTCTTGATTTTTTTCCCGCAGCAAAGCGTACCTTCTCCGGAATCAGGATCTCTTCCCCGTTCTTTTGTACACGGTACACCACAAACTCTTTCGTCAGAGGATTCGGGTCTTTTACTACGGTCGTGATGGGATTCTGCTGTCCCGTCACATCTTTCACGTCACCTTTTTTGCCGGTAATCTTCTCCGTTGGTTCACATCCCGTCACTGTCAACAACAGGACAAGCATCAGCAACATGCTTATTTTTTTCAACATGATTACGCGCCTCCTGTCCTCAACCGCCGAAATACTCTTTCAATCCTTCAAACACAGCTTTGGCAATGGTCTTCTGGAACCAGGCGCTGCTGATCAGCTGCTCTTCCCGGTAATTGCTGAGGAAGCCTACCTCCAGCAACACTGCCGGAATGTAGGAGCGCTTGATTACATAGAAATTCGCCTGCTGGGTTCCCATATTCCGGAGTTTGGACGCTGCCGCCATCTTTTTCTGAATGGCACTGCCCAACTTGTAATCGTAACCGGACTTAGGGTAATAATATGTAGCAATACCGCCGATATTGCGGTTATTATTGGCATTGTGATGGATGCTGACAAAAGCGTCCGCCCGGTTCCGGGTGCTTACATCCACCCGGGCCTGCAGTTCGTTTCTGGCCGAAGCAAATCTTCCGTACACATCTTTATCCGTGGTACGGGTCATGGACACCAGGGCGCCGGCCGATGTCAGGTAGTTCTTCAGGTAGTTAGCAATCAGCAGCGTGGAAGTCTTTTCCTTGTTGCCTTTAGGACCGATAGCGCCGGGGTCTGAACCGCCGTGACCGGGGTCGATGGTGATGCGTTTCCCCTTCAGTCCACCGGTGGTAGCAAAGTTGACGCGGTTACCCACCGGAGTGGATGGTCCCTGGGAGGGACGGACCGCCGGACGGCGCACCGAAGTAGCCCCATATTTCATGGAAGCATTGTTAACCTTGTTTGTAGAAACATCTACCACTAAGCGGGGAGGCCGTCCTGTAGAGGCATCTTTTTTCAGAATAAAGCTCTTCACGTCCGAACGTTCTACCTTTTTTGTCATAGGCACACGGACCACGACACCGTTCTGTTCCCGGTCCACACTAAAGCTTTTCGCCAGATCACTTTTAATCGAGCCGCGGCGCACCACCTTGGGTCCCAGTCCGCCGGTGACTTTGATCTGCAGTTCTCTGTCGTTGGCAATCTTAATATTGTACTGCGTGTTTTCCGACAGGTCCACTACCATACGGAGTACATTATATTTATCCACGCCCCAGTTAACATCGGTCACCATGGCTGCTGCGGAAGCAGTACAGGTTACCAGCAGGCAGACGGCCCAAACCAGAAACGCTAAAAATTTCCTACGCAAACCGGTACCTCCTTTATGTACGTTTCAATACATGTCAAATGCTATAACGATTTATTTTAGCATAAAATATATTTATGTGCAAACTGTTTTCCTAATTAATATATCTGAAGACTGCTGTAAGAAAAAGATTTCGCAAAACCGTCAATGATTGCTATTCCATGGACTCATTCGCCTGTGGCTTCGAAACTCGAAGTCGTGTTGACGGGGCAACCCGCCTCCCACTCCTCTGTGTGCCGCGCATCGCTCCGCTCAGCGTGGCTTCCCTCGTCGACTGGGACCCTTCCGGGTTGCCCCGCCAACACTCAACTATACACTGCAATCGTTGCCGATGTTTTGCTCAAATCTTTTTCTTACATTATTTTAAATCATTTTCTCAGAGTTTCCGCGCTTCAGGTAATTTCAGCAGCAATTCAGAAGCTGCCATGCCCACGCTGCCTCCGGCAGCCAGTTCGCCTGCCCGGCCGTGAAGGTAAACTCCGGCCACTGCCGCATCCGCTACAGTAAGCCCCTGTCCGATCAAGGTGGCAATCAGGCCGGTCAGCACGTCTCCGCTGCCGCCGGTAGCCATGGCCGGTGTACCGGTGGTATTCAGATACACGGTTCCGTCCGGCAGGGCAACAACGGTAGGCACACCTTTCAGCACAACGACCGCCTGCCACTTCTCCGCATAAAGACGGGCCACTTCCACCCGGTTCTTTTCAATTTCTGAAATCCGTATGCCGATAATACGCGCCATCTCCCCCGGGTGAGGAGTCAGCACTTTTTCCGCCAGCATATGGGACAGCAGTTCTGTATGATCTTTCAGCGCCGTAATGGCATCTGCGTCAATGACACAGGGTACCGACGTTGTGACCAGAATATCCCGGATCAGGTTCCCTGCTTCTTCGGAAACGCCAAAACCGGGACCGATGGCCAGCACATCTGCTTTATCCAGTGCTTCGGTCACAACCTCCAGCGCTTCTTCTGCCACCAGCCGGTCATCCGACACAGGCAGACCTTTCACCATCACTTCCGTCAGTTTTATCGCCAGTATTTCTCTCGTGTTTTCCGGCGTCAGCAGCGTGACCAGACCGGCCCCGCCTTTTACCGCCGCGAAGCTGCATAAGGCAGCAGCTCCAACATAACCGTAGGAACCGGCAACCACCGCAACCCGTCCCGCACTGCCTTTATGGGCATTCTGCGGACGGTCCGGCAGGATGGTTTTAATCAGTTCTTTTTCAATCAGGATACGGTTGCCTTCCGTTTCTTGCAATAAGGTGGAAGGCATACCGATATCCGCAACCTGAATCGTGCCTGCATGTTCTGCTCCGGGATATAAGTACAGGCCCAGCTTCGGCAACGCCATGGTCACCGTGGCATCAGCTTTCACTGCACTGCCGTCAGCCTCTCCCGTATCCGCATTAACACCGGTGGGAATATCCACTGCCAGAATGCTGCAGGCAGGATTCTTTTCTTTTGCTCTGTTGATACAGCCGCACAGACGAAGGAACAGCGAACGCATCTTTCCCGAAAAGCCTGTGCCCAACAAAGCGTCAATCAGCAAATCAGCCCGGAGAGCCAGGTTTTCTATTTCCGCAAACCGCAGATTGTCGTCTGCATCTGTAACTTCCAGCACCGTGGCACCGCAGGCAATATAATACTGCAGTTCATCCGCAGCGCTGCCGGACAGTTCTTCTGCCGCACAGGCCAGGACCAGGGTCACCTCCGCGCCCCGATTGTGGAGCCAGCGTCCGGCGCCGCTGCCGTCGCCGCCGTTGTTGCCTTTGCCGGCAAAGATGAGGATTTTTTTATGACAGCAGGCGCCCAGCAGTTTTTCCGCCGCATCTGCTACGGCGTGGCCTGCATTTTCCATCAGCACAAGACCGGGGATTCCGATTTCTTCTTCTGCGGCGCGGTCCAGGGCGCGCATTTCTTCTGCCAGTAAAATCTGCATGGGGTGGCCTCCTTCTGTCAAGGTTGATGTCCCAGACTGATACCGCCTTCATAGCGCTCCGCTAACGCTTCGGGCCTAACCCGCATTGTCGCTCCGGGGCATCCCGCCTCCCACTTCCTCACTCCGCACGCTCGGCAAGCCTCGCGTTGCTCGGTGTCGTCAGACTGGGACCCTCCCGGGATGCGCCCGTCACTCAACACCATGACACTGCTCTCAGAGTGCATGCTTCGCTTATTCAGGCGGTATCAGTCTTGCTCCGTATCATTCATATTATTCCAATACTACCACTGCCATTGCAGTGGTAGCGGTGTGGCTTAATGTAAGGTGTATCTTTTTCACACCCATCTTTGCGATGTGGGATGCGTAGTAGCCTGTCACTTTCAGTTCGGGCTTGCCCAGGTCGTCGTTGACTACATAAATTTCTGTAAGTTGTCCTTTGCCACGGAGTCCGGTGCCGATGGCTTTCAGGAAGGCTTCTTTGGCGGCGAACCTGGCTGCATAGCTTTGGGCTTTGTCGCCGTGAGAGCCGGTACAGTAGGCAATTTCTTCCTGGGTATAAACGCGTTCTTTAAAGCCCTTGCGCGTTATGGCTTTTTCGATTCGTTCCACGTCTGCCAGGTCGCAGCCGATTCCAAGCATTTATAACTCCTCTAAAACCAATTAACTTGCACCTGGGCTGATACCACCTTCATAGCGCTCTGCTAACGCTTCGGGCCTAACCCGCGTTGTCGCTCCGGGGCATCCCGCCTCCCACTTCCTCACTGCGCACGCTCGGCAAGCCTCGCGTTGCTCGGTGTCGTCAAACTGGGGCCCTCCCGGGATGCCCCCAGTACTCAACATCTTGACACCGCCCTCCGGGAGGACGCATCGCTTATTCAGGTGATATCAGCCCGGCTATTATGTAAACTATATCAGTTTTCAGTCTTTTCTACAGCTTCTTCTACTGCGTCTTTCACTTCTTCTGCCGTGGTTTCAACAGTTTCCGCAATGTCTTCTGCTGTGTCTTTCACTTTTTCAGCAGCTTCTTCCACTGCTTCTTCGGCTTTGTCCGCAGCGGCCTCAACATTTTCTGCAGCTTCTTTCGCAGCGGCTTCCGCTTTGGCTGCTGCTGCCTGAGCCTCCAGTTCCGCTTCTTTTGCTTTGGCTTCTGCCTGCTCCGCCGCTACTTTTTCCGCTTCTGCTTCCGCAGCCATTCCCTGGGCATCAAACTTCTGACTGGAGCCGTAATTGTACACAGCGATTTCTTCCGCGTCATACTGTTTGCCCAGTGCAATAGCGATGGCTTCCGTCTTATCTTTGTCTTTCACGTACACGTTCATGAAGAAGGGTTCGTCGGAAATTACATAGTCCGCCGCGTCGCTGTACACATACAGTTTGCCTCCGTCTTCGCTGTAGATTTTCACTTGTTTTTCAATGGGGTAATTCTTTTTATTGTCATAAAGGCCGGTGACACCGTCTGCAAGGTGTACCATCTCAATGCGTTTTTCCTTACCGAAAGTGTAAATTTTTTTACCTTCCGGTTCTCCGTCTTTTGTAGTGGGAACTACACCGGCTGCCTGTTTGGCAAATGCTTCTGCTTTCTTTTTGGCAGAATCAAATACATCTTCGGCTGTCAGGTTGTTTTCTTTTAAGTATTTCTGCCCCAATTTGTATGCCACGTAGCAGACCACGCCGGCTGCCAGAATCTTTTTCATTTTACCCATAATTAAAACCTCCCCGCTATTTGTTTAATTGATTTAATCCGAGTCAGGAAAAGAAATTTACAAAACCGTCAATGATTGCTATTCCATGGACTCATTCGCCTGTGGCTTCGAAACTCGGGCTTCGCCCTCAAACAGTCTCGCCACAACGGCTCATTTCATCTCATGGAATTACGCAATCGTTGTCGATGTTTTGTTCATTTCTTTTCCTAACTCATTAATCCAAAAGCTTATACGAATTCATTTTATTTTATCATAAAGAAAGAATGCAATAAACTACTTATTAAAATATTTCTAAATTATTTTATAAAAAGAACATAAAAAAGACAAAAAGAACTGCGCCAAACAAAGGTTATCTTCATTCGGCACAGTCCTTTAAAACTTTTCTTTAAAAATTTTCGTAAATATTTTACCGCTTTACAATGCTTCTGGTTCCGGGCATTGTTATCTGTTCTTAATCTTTTCGTGGTTCCAATTACTTTACATCAATGTTCCCGTTGTTCACATAAATTTCCACACTGTCCCCGGCTTTGACTTCCCCGTTAACGATTTTCTTGGACAGTACGTTTTCCACGCTATGGACAATCAGACGTTTCAGCGGACGGGCGCCGAACTGGGGATCGAAACCTTCTTTGGCTAACAAAGCCGCTGCTTCGTCAGTGCAGGTCAGCTTGATTTCAAGCTGCTTGTTCACCCTGTCGCCCAGTTCTTTCAGGATCAGTTTCACAATGTCCTTGATCTGGTCGGGCTGCAGGGCTTTAAAGGTTACAATGTCATCCACGCGGTTCAGGAATTCCGGACGGAACCGGGTCAGCAGCAGCTGCCGCACCGCTTCGCTGTCCATGGTTTCTTTTGCTTCCATGATCCGCTGGCTGCCGATGTTGCTGGTCATAATGATCAGCGTGTTCTTAAAGTCCACGCTGCGGCCCTGTCCGTCGGTGAGACGGCCGTCGTCCAGCACCTGCAGCAGTGCATTGAACACATCGGGGTGCGCCTTTTCAATTTCATCAAAGAGGATGACAGAGTACGGATGACGGCGCACCGCTTCGGTCAGCTGGCCGCCCTCGTCGTACCCCACATAGCCGGGAGGGGCGCCAATGAGACGGGACACGGTGTGCTTCTCCATGTATTCGCTCATATCGATGCGGATCATGTTCTTCACATCATCAAACAAAACTTCTGCCAGCGTCTTGGCCAGCTCGGTTTTGCCCACGCCGGTGGGTCCCAGGAAAATGAAGGAACCGATAGGACGATTGGGGTCCTTGATGCCCGCACGGGCCCGGATCACCGCATCCGCCACAGCCTTCACCGCTTCGTCCTGGCCGACAACATGCTCATGGAGGGTTTCTTCCAGATGTACCAGTTTCTCCCGCTCCCCGGTACCCAGCCGCTGTACGGGAATGCCGGTCCAGGTGCTCACAACACGGGCAATGTCGTCTTCGTCCACTTCTTCTTTCAGCAGGGCATTTTCCCCGGCAGTCTGATTTTCCAGTTCCTGCAGCTGCTTCTGCAGTTCCGGCAGGCGGCCGTATTTCAGTTCCGCCAGCTTGTTCAGATCATAGTCCCGCTCCGCCTTTTCCATCTCCTGCTTCACGGCGCCGATTTCCTTTTTCACTTCCCGCACCTTGACGATGCCGGCCTTTTCATCATCCCAGCGTTTGATCAGGGCCGCGTTTTCTTCCCGCAGTTTGGCCAGCTGTTCCTGCAGTTTGGCCAGACGGTCTGCGGAAGCGGGGTCTTCCTCTTTCTTCAGGGCCTGTTCTTCGATTTCCAGCTGTAAAATTTTTCGTTTGCTTTCATCAATCTCCGTAGGGGACGAATCGATTTCCGTCCGGAGCCGGGCTGCCGCCTCATCCACCAGGTCGATGGCCTTATCCGGCAGAAAGCGGTCATTGATGTAACGGTGGCTCATCACGGCCGCGGCTACCAGGGACGCATCCTTGATCCGCACTCCGTGATGATTTTCATAGCTTTCTTTCAAGCCGCGCAGAATGGAAATGGTATCCTCCACGCTGGGCTCGTTGACCATGACAGGCTGGAAACGGCGCTCCAGGGCGCTGTCCTTTTCAATATATTTGTGATATTCATTCAGCGTCGTAGCCCCGATACACCGCAGTTCGCCCCGGGCCAGCATGGGTTTCAGGATATTACCGGCATCCATGGAACCTTCCGCTGCGCCGGCGCCCACCACGGTATGCAGCTCGTCAATAAACATGACAATCTGACCGGCACTGTCCGCTACGGCCTTCAGCACTTTCTTCAGGCGCTCTTCAAATTCACCCCGGTACTTGGCCCCGGCCACCAAAGCAGCCAAGTCCAAAGCATACAAGGTTTTATTCTTCAGGCTTTCCGGCACGTCCCCGGCCACGATACGGCGGGCCAGCCCTTCTACAATAGCGGTCTTGCCCACACCCGGTTCCCCGATGAGCACCGGATTGTTCTTCTTCCGGCGGCTCAGGATCTCAATGGTACGGCGAATCTCATCGTCACGGCCGATGACCGGATCCAGTTTGCCCTGCCGCGCCCTTGCCGTCAAATCCTGGCCGAACTTTTCCAAAGTCTTCTTGCTTTCGTCATTGGCGGTGCTGTTCAGGTAGTGTTCATACAGCTTTTCAATCTTGTTGCTGTCGATGCCGTACTTCTTAAACAGCGCTGTAACCTCGCTGCTTCCATCGCTAGCCAACGCAGAAACCAGGTGGCCTACCGTCACATTGCCCTGCCCCGCTTTGCGGAGCACGATGCCGTTGACCCGGGCAAAATCCGAGCTCATGAGCAGCTGCCGGTCCTGTCCTTTTACGGACGGAATACGGCTGACAATGGCACGGGCCTCGCCGGCAAATGTATTTTCATCTACTTTAAACGTCTGCAGCAAAAACTTAAAGAAGTCATCGCTGCACAGTGCCAGCAAGAGATGCGCGCTGGTCACTTCCTGGTTGTAATTCATCAAAGCCTGCTGCTGTGCCGCTTCAATGATGGCTTTTACTTCATCCGTGTAGTTTTCATTCATAGTGATCACTCCAATCTTCGACTAAATTTATTTTTATTTTCTTTACTAACCATATTAAAAAGTTTCAGGCTGAAACTGTTTTTCTAAAAAACTTTTGGCGTATTGCACTTTAATTTATATAAACATGAGAAAACACTTTGTTTTTATGTTATAATTAATTGTTGTAAATTCTTTTTCATAATCATTGAATGATTTGGTTCCATATTTTGAATTAAGCAGGTACGTAGTGCGTAACATCGTATTGCACAAAGTCTTTTTATCAGTGAGGGAATATCATGAGAACTACTGTCATCGCCTACCGCCTTTTTGACGTAGCCGACGAGATCAATCTTGACCAGGTTCAGGCTATCTGGCACAGCCGTAACAAAATTTCATCCCGTCTGCGCCTGGACCGCATTTCCACCAAGTCCATCACCTTCCACGACCCGCCGGTACTCGTAGAGTTAGGGTATCATGAAATGGTCATCGGCGGCGTGGAGTACCTGGTAGAGGTAAAGGCCCGCATCCAGGACCTGGGTGTTATCTGCATCCTCTTCAACATTCCGCCGGAAGAAGACATTTCCTATAAAGATTATCTGAATCTTGTGCTGGCGGTGGAAGAGCTGCCCGATGAGGAGTTCCGCAAATTTGTGGACGCTACCATGGAGACCATCGGCCCGGCCTGCACCAACCAGAATATTTCCGGTTACGATGAAGACTTCGTAGTCTATTACTTCCAGGACCCGATTCCTGCGGATTGGGACATCGTTCCTTTCCTGCTGAAGGATCCCAGTCCGGTAAACGAAGAAACCCGCGAGGCCGCGCTGGCCAACCGGTTCTCTTATGCAGACGACGTAGCCTGGCTGGCCTGGGACAGCGCCGTAGTCTATGACCCTACCGGCAGCATGGATATTCCGGACTTGCTGGAGTTTGCCAATGCCCAGTATCTGGAACTGCGTTATTACGACAACTTCCTGAATCACGCTATCGACAAGACGTACGACGTCATTGAAGACAAAGCCAATCTCAAAAATATTGACGTGCTGCAGAACATCCGGGACGAACTGCTGGAGACCATGGCCGATGTCAGCAGTCTTACCAGCAATATCACCAATGCGCTGCTGGTAACGGAGGATATTTTCTACGCCAAGGTGTACGCCCGTTATCTGAAGCTGCTGAAGGCTTCCGTCTGGCAGGAGAACATCGAGCTGAAGATGCAGGTGCTGCAGCGGTGCTACAATATGTTGAACGAGACGGTTACCAGTCATCACCTGGAGCAGATGCGCAAGTACAATATTACGCTGCTGGCTGTGATTGCACTTATATTGCTTGGCATAGCACTGTTTAAGTAAGTTTCAGAGTTAATGCCGCCTTCATAGCGCTCCGCTAACGCTTCGGGCCTATTCCGCGTAGTCGCTCCGGGCAACCCGCCTCCCACTCCTCGCTAGCCGCGCTCACTACGTTACGCGTGGCTACGCCTCGTCGACTGGGACCCTTCCGGGTTGCCCTGTCAACGCTCAACGAAAGCAAGTTGTTAGCAGTCTCGTCGCAAGAGTGCTAACTTGTTTCCAAAATAAAAGGCATGGACAAGAGCTCCCAAAAACGGGGGGGGGCTCTTTTCGTTTGCCTAATACTATTATAATATATAAGGTCAAAAAGTCAAATGGTTTTTTACTTTTTTGTTTACTTTTTGCAAATTGTTCACAAAGTTATGAGGCATGGGAAAGACATGAGCAAAATATAGGAAAGGATTGCGTTATTCCATGAGATGAAATGTGTCGTCGTGGCGAGACTGTCTGAGGGCAAAGCCCGAGTTTCGAAGCCACAGGCACATGAGTCCATGGAATAGCAATCCTTGACGTTTTTGCGATGTCTTTCCCTGCCAGCATACTGTATGAACAAAACACAAACTACATTTTCACTGTCTTCAACCATTTCGCAAAGGCTTTGTTCACGGTTTTGCGCGCCATTAACTGTTCGGCGGCCAAATCGCCTAACAAATATCCGCTTTGGCGAGCAGACAGTACTGTGTTGGATTTCAGAAGTTCTGATGGAACGGACTTGCCCAGGCTGTTGACGGCAAACAGTTCCCGCATGGCTTCTCCCAGTTTTTCCAGTTTTTTCCGGCTTTCTTTGCTCAGGTCTGTAAGTTTGCTGCTTTCATTGGCCATCGTCAGATAATAAAACTCCTTGCCAAAACGGGTCACGGTTGCATATCCGGGTTCTTTCAGCGGAATCTTCTTTCCTTTTTTCGCCGACGCCAGTTTTCCCGTAAATATGGCTTCAGCTTTTTCCGTTTCAGCTTCTTTTTCCCGGTTCATGGCGTCTTCTATTTTTTCCAGGATGTCTTTTACCCGGACCTGCAGCAGCTGCCCGGCCTGCAGATACTCTTCCGCTTTCCAGCCGGCGCCTTCCATGGCTGCCCACAGGGAAAAGATGATACCGGAATAGGTTCCCCGCATCACCTGCAGCTGAATTTCATCGCCAATATCTTCCAGACGGTTTTCCAGAAGACGGGTCACTTTATCTTCCCCAAGGCGTCCGTCAGCCAGCTTGAAGAGACTCTTCCAGCGCCGCAGCAGCGTTTTTGTATCTCGTAACTTATACAAAGGGCGCAGCGCTCCCTGAAGATTAGCCTGCATTCCCGCGCTGCCGTCCATCACCGGCTGCAGCCAGTACAAGGCAGCCTGCATCCGTTCAAAATAGGGCAGAAAGATCCGGTCTGCTTCTGTCTGGAGCTTACCGCAGTCCGCAAACACGTTCTGCTCTTCCATGATGGCCGTGCCGTACTGGTAAAACTGTTTTTTGTATTCTTCGCAATAATCGTTATCCCAGTCAATCACCGGCAGCGGACGGGCCCCTTCCGGCTCCAGCTTGTCCAACAGCGCCAGACCCCGGGCGTATTTGCTGCGGGATTCCGTAAACACCGGAACCTCCGCTGCAATCTTTGCCGTATAGGCCAAAAGGTCCGCCAGAGAACCGTCCTTTAATTCCAGTTCTACTTCGTCAATGGTTTCTTTCTTGCCGCCGGCAGAGATAAAGCCCTGATCGATGGCCATTTCCACCACAGTTTCTTTCGTAATCTGCAGCAGGCGGAGCTCCCGCTTCACCCGCACCGTAAACAGTTTTTCAATCTGAGCGGTTCCCAAGATATCCGCAAAATCTACCTGCAAACCGCTTTCCGCAAACACGGAAAGATTTGGTTTGGCATTCTTCACGGCTACATTGTATTCCTGCCGGGCAGAAAGTCCTCCTGCCTCAGCGCGGCCCAGTTTTACAGTTGCTTCATATTTTTTCCCGTTCTGCCGCACACGGTAGGCAATGCCGGCCTGGTGCAGCAACAGGTCGCGGGTATCAAAATAAATGTTAACCAGCTTCACCGTTTTGTGGCTGCCCTTTTTTGTTTTCTTGGCAACCAGCGGTGAAGCGACTAACGCTTTTACGTCTTTTTTGGCAATTATTAGTTTGATTTCAGTTTCTGTATTTTTTTCCATAATAATAACGCCCCTTATTTATTATAGCAAAAAGGAAAAGAATTCGCAAAACCGTCAAGGATTTCTATTCCATGGACTCATGTGCCTGTGGCTTCGAAACTCAAAGTCGCGTTGCAGGGCAACCCGTCTCCCACTTCCTCACTCCGCCCGCTCAGCAAGCTTCGCGTTGCTCGCTCGTCAAACTGGGACCCTCACGGGTTGCCCTGTCAACGCTCAACAAAACTACGCAATCGCTCCCGATGTTTTGCTCATTTCTTTTCCCTACTATATATTTTTACTTTTCTTCTCCTAACCGTTTCCTTTCCCCGCCAAAATACCAAAAGGCCAGGGGGATACCAAAAGCAACAATAATCATGAGCGCAGATAGTGTCAGACCTGAATTTCCACCCAACGCGTCTCCTAAAATGTTATAGGCAATCGCTCCCGGCACCATGCCCAGCAATGTTGTCAAGGCAAAGGTCGCAAATTTCATTTTCGTACAGCCTGCCACCAGGCTGATCACGTCATAGGGGAACAAGGGCACTGTTCGCAGCCAAAGCATTCGCTGAAAGTTTTTGGCGCTGTCTGAAAGGTAGTGGTGGATGCGCGTCCCCCACTTGCCGCCGTGGAGGTCAAAGAATTCGCTGCCGATTCCTGTGCGGGCCATATAAAAGAGCAGCGCCGCACTGCCCAGGCCTCCGGCCAAAAGACAGGGAATGCCAATAACAGGCGGAAACAGAATGCCGGCAGCCACATTCAGCAGCAGGCTGGGAAACAGAAGCAGGGGCCGCACCGTGTACAGCAGTACATACACCAACGGACCCCAAACGCCAAACCCCATTACCCACCGGCGGACATCCTCCACCGACTTGGGGTGGAACACTCCTGGCAGATACCAGAGAGCGGCAATGATCAGCAAATATATAATTAGCAATAAGGCGTGACGATGACGCCGCAAAAATAAAAAACAATTATGCTTCATAAACAAATATAATCCAATAAAGAATAAACGACAATCAGCGATACATATTTTATCAGATTTCAACGTAAAATTCTATAACCAATTACCAATTCCAAAAAAGATACCGAAATGCCACAGGACAGTCCATTCCATTTGAATGGGGCCTCTGTTATTTCAATTCTTATTCATAAATTGAAAAAATAGAACTGCAGGCGTTGATTAATTTATAGTTGCACATTTCTTCTCTTGTGTTTTTCTCCCTTTTGTTTTATAATAAACATGAAAATGTTACCGCTTACCAACGGCGCGGTATAGAAATTACTTGGTGCGAAAATGTTACCGCTTACCAACGGCGCGGTATAGAAATTACTTGGTGCGAAAATGTAGTAAGTCCCCATCTTCACCCGGAGATGGGGACTTGGAATTTTTATGAGGAAAGGGGGGACATAATGGATATTATCGAAGGCTGCTTTTATCATATCAGCGACAAATTCTTTTTGGAAGTTAATGAACCGTCCTTAATGGCAAACAAAGAAGATGGAAATTACCGGCCACATTATCTTGCTATTAGAGATACCTTGAACACAGAAATTTTCTGGATGATACCGGTTTCATCAAAATACACAAAATTTGCCGCACTTTATGAAAAACAGATTAAAAAATATGGACTTTGCACAAAAATAGTTTTGGGTAAATGTGATGGAAAAGACGCTGCTTATCTGATTCAAAATGCTTTTCCTGTTACAGCAGATTTTTTCGATCACATTCTCATTAGCAACGGGGTTCCGTTGACTGTACATGAAGGCACCGGGAAAACCATTGTCAAGAATCTGAAAAATAACCTTCGCTTACAAAAAAAGGCATTAATCTTTTCTTTTCAGACATTGGTCGTATCTACCAATTAATGGTAAAGCATTTAGAAGATAAGAAGTAAAGCACGAAAACACATCGCAGGGCGGCCCGTTCAATTTGAATGAGCTGCCCTGATTTTTTACTAAAAAATCCTAAACTTAAAACTTATTTTGCCTAACCCAACTCCCTACTCTTTCGTTTTTCCCGCGTCTCTTCAATCGTTCTCCTGTCCTCTTCCAGCAAAAACCGCTCCACGGCGTCCCGTTTCTCCAGGGCACGCGTCTGAAAATCCTGCAACAGCTTGCGCATGCGCTTGTCCGGTACCCACACATACACGGATTTGTCCGACTCCTTCACCCGCACATTAGAACGCCAGATAAACTGCAGCAGTTCCGAAAGCGCGTAGTTGTCATTGTCAAACTTCAAATCCGGATTGCCGGTCTCTTCCGCCTTCTGGGACAGAAAATTGCAACAGGTCACATCAAAAAAACGGTTGCACAGATAGGCCACGCCGGTGCAGTCGCTGTAATCATTGGTCGCTTTGGTGTTGCAGGGCAGAAAACGTTTGAGGGTGGGGAAATGTCTGCCGTCGCTTTGCAGCAGATTCCGGTAATCCGTAAAAGTCGTAAACATAAACGTACGACTGGTAACGCCGTGCCGTTTCATGATCTTGTACGCACTGCGGAAGCAGCCCTTCAGGCTTTTCACCAAACTACCGCTGCTGTCGGCCCGAGCCCGCTTAAACCACTCCTTGGACAGGCTGGCGCCGAAATTCACGTTCCCATCATCCAGAATCACCAGGCGCTCCATGCCCTCGGGATAGGTTTCCACATACTTCCCTCCCGGATTTCGCATAGCCCGCAGATCCTGAATGTGATAATACTCCATGCGGATATCGTTCAGCAGACAGTATTTGTGCAAAATACTGTTCCAGGTGCGGTAGGAAAAGAACCAGCACTGTTCAAAACAGTCAAACAGGTCCTTACGGACAAAGGCCACAATGGACGTGAACTTCCCGTTCTTAGTTCCGTAAAGATACAAATTGCAGCTGCGGCTCAGATTCTTCACGGCGTCGAAGACCTTGTGCTCCGAATTTCTCCTGTCATACTCACATTTGGAATTGTATCGGAGCTGTCCCTTCACGTTCACCAGCATCTCCTGCTGCTGCATAAGCTTCACATCCGCCGGGCCAAAGGTCACCAGTTCCCCAAAGTCATCGCGCCTGCGCCCGCTGCCCACCACCTCCCGGAAGAGAGGCGGCACCTCGTCAAAAAATGCGGTGTAGAGGTAATCGCTTTCCCGGAAGGCCGCAATGGTCTCTTCATTGAAAAGGCTCCACAGGGCCTGGGTAGTGATAATGTTCCTGCCGCTGCGGATCAGGTCCAAGATGCTGCGGTTATAGGGATATTTCTCCGGCGTAGCCATATCCAGTTCCTTCACAAACCGCTCATCCCGCTCTTTTATCGTAGAAACAAATATTATGCAGCGTTCCCCCTTAAACTCACCCTTCCAGCCATTCCGACGCAGACGTTCCACCTCTTCCGGGTAACGGATATAACCCCAGCCCCCGTTGAACCGGGCCCGGTCCAGCAGCGACTCGCTCTTGCCCGCTCCCATGGCCGAGTCCACAATATGAAAGGTTAACTGATGTAAGGACGTACTATCTTTCACAGAATGATTCTCTGCAGTCATTGTAATTTGCTAAGCCTCCTGATACGCTGTTAAAGCTCGTTTAAATCAACCTTGAGAGGAATTTTAATTGCATAATTTAATTCCCTTTCGCCAAAAAGGCTTGCAAAAAAACAGAGGGATTGCATCGTGCGAGTATTAACAGCGCAAAAATAATGCAGGGAGAGCGCCACAGTTACGTGCAGCTTCTCCCCACAAGTTCGTATTATACAGCATATGGAATTAGAATGCAAATTTAACAAGCATATCAAAACGATACAGGAATCATAAGAGACCTGTAAGTGGCTAAAATCTCCGCCGCTAAGATAATGCAACTTCAATTCCACGGGGGGAAAACCCTGCATTACGCCTCTTCCAGCAGTTGAAATGTACTGTCAGACAGTCATTTCTACAGCCAAAGCTTCCAATAAAGACTTTACCTCTATATATTAAGAGGTATGGTGGCTCGAACCCAGTATCTATGCAGGTTCGCGATATTAGGTTGGTCGTTTTAACGACCAAACTATTCCCCAAAATCAAATTAATATTAGATTTGGGGAATAGATTGATAAAAATAAAGTATGAGACGCAAGTTTGATTAACAAGCTTCCTAAAACGGTCTATTCAAATCAATCAAACTTAATTCGAATAAGTTCCCTTAAATTGAAATAAGAACGGTAAAACTACAATCTTATTTCAACTACACTTGCATAATTGAAATAAGAGAACCCGGTTAGTTCCATAACTCCCAAAACCGCCATTATAGACCACAAATGACAGAATCCGTCGAGGCAGTACATTTGACAACTTGACACATCGCACTCTCTATGTTAATATACTCTTAAGTTAGTAACTTGTAATTCACTAACTTAAGAGTGTTTTTTTAATCCTGTTTACCAAAAAAAGACTTTTTCGCGTTAAAAAACTGTTTATTTTCAGCGAGGTGACAACATCATGTTCCTGTGCCGCGAAACAGAATTGCAAAAACTAAACAACAGATTTAACAAGAATCAGATGGAGTGCGTCATTATCTACGGACGCCGCCGAGTAGGGAAAACCACCCTGATCAATGAATTTGTGAAAGACAAGCCAGTCATTTATTTTCCGGCATTAAACACCAATGCAAAAGATAACCTGACTGCCCTCTCCAAAGCCATCTGTGCATATCGGAATCCAGATGCCGGCACAGCCCCTGTCTATAACTCTTTTGACGACGCCTTTGCAGAAATCACAAGAATCGTGCAGACCAAACGCATTGTGTTTGTCATTGACGAATTCCCCTATCTGGCCAAAGCGGACAGTTCCACCCCGTCGCGTCTGCAGCATCTGTTAGACCATGACTGGAAAGACAGCAAACTCTACCTGATCCTTTGCGGCTCTTCCCTGAGCTTTATGGAAAAAGAAGTACTGAGCAGCAAAAGTCCCCTTTTCGGCCGACGGACCGCACAATTTAAAATCGAACCCCTCACCTATCTGGACGCCTCAAAATTCCATCCAGAACTACCCCCGGCAACCAATGCGCTCATCTACGGCATTACCGGCGGCGTACCCCATTATATTAACAAGCTGGCAGTAGAAAACAATCTGAAAGACGCCTTACTGGAAAACTTCTTTGACACCTCGGCCTATCTCTTTGAAGAACCGCAAAACTTACTAAAGCAGGAACTGCGAGAACCTGCCATCTACAATTCCATCATCACCGCCACCGCCAACGGCGCCGCTAAGTTAAATGAAATCTCCCAACGGACGGGGCTGGAAACCGCAAAATGCACAAAATATATTCATGTGCTTACAATGCTGGGTATTATTCAAAAGATTAAACCTGTCACAGAAAAGGCGGAGCGGAAAACCCTGTACAAAATCGCCGACCCCTTCTTCCGTTTCTGGTACCGGTTTGTACCTGGCAACATGATGCAAATCAGTGCCGGAACCATTGCACGAAATTTCGATGCAGCCATCGGCAGCTACCTTTCCTCCTACATGGGACCTGTGTTTGAAGACATCTGCCGCCAATATCTTATCTACTACGCAGAGAATCTTCCCTTTACCATCCACGAAATCGGCAAATGGTGGGGGCCGAATTCCGCACAAAAAAAAGAAGTCCAGCTTGACATTGTCGCTCTTGCTTCCAAAGAGAACAACATACAAGCCGGACGCCAGTTTATCATCGGTTCCTGCAAATATAAAAATGAAAAAACAGATATTGACGAATTGAATTTAATTCGGGCTTACGCTTCCCTCTTCACCAACGCGAATGACGAATGCTTTTACTACATCTTTTCCAAATCCGGTTTTACGGATGCGTTACTGGAAAAACAGGAAAAGGGTGAAGTGCAGTTAGTGACGATGGAGGAAATGTACGGGGAAAAGTGATGGCCGGTTCAAATATATGGATCATGCCAATTATCTTTTTTAGCCTCTCAAACACGCCTACCAATTATTTAAATTATACCAGGAGTTTTTAACGCTGTTACTCTCATTTTTTGTTATTGTTCCATCACTACCCGAAATCGTTTGCTTCCACTCTTTACCCGTACCAACTTTAACGTCCAGCTCCCTATAATATGGAGTGGAATTTCCATCTCCCTTAGAATAACCTCTATTAACCCGTACACGGACAGCGTCAACCGTTTCCCCATTGTAATGCAAATTCACCCTGATACTTCTATCGTTACCATACTGTCCAGCCTTATCTGCCAGCATATTATCTGAATAAAAATATCTTGTATCACTGCTAAAACCGACAATATTACTTGCATCCCCCTGCATATATGTCAGAATATCCTTATATCCATCTTTTAAGTTTGTTCCATTGTAATCAAAATCGGTTTCAATATCAGAGTTATCATGATAATTGACAAGAAATATTCCTTCGTCACCGTTGTATGTGTAGTTATTCATAATGCCAGCCAGTTCAGTTTTTGTTTTGCTAAGAAAAAACTGACCTATATTCGCAAGACTTTGCTGATCCATAGCTATACGTTTTTCATTACTAACCTCTGAAGAAAGATCCGCTTTATTTTTCTTGCCCCAAGTGGCTGCAGCATCGGCATATGTCATCGCGTCACTAAACAACTCTGCAAAAATCCTGTTTGTGTTAGTAACAGTATAATATAATGTATCCTTCAGACTGCCGCCGCCAAACATCATAAAGGCAAGGATAGCAATAAAGGCAAGGATTATAGCATATTCTGTCAATCCCTGTCCTTTTTCATTATTTGTTTTCCTAAAAAGACGTAACACAGTACTTCACCTCGCCGCTTTCCTCAAACTGTCATGAGGTTATTGAATGAAATGAAATATAGAACATAATTATATCACTTATACAAATCAAAAAAACTGAAATAAATATTTGTCTCAATTTAAGGATGCCAGACTAACGCTCACCCATTCCCTTTGATATTCCCAATCTTGAACCAATCATCATTAATACCGGAATATGGAATTACCGTAGCGTCACCTTTATAAACATATACATCGCCGTTATCCATCGTCAAAACAGTGCCGCGTTCTTTTATGGTTTTGGGTTTAAAACTATGACTCGCGCTGTCATAGCCAACATTGTTATTATCCATTCTGTCATTCTCATGCCAATATCTGAAATCTTGGGTATTAAATTTAACAAAAATATTATTAGGGCTCTTGGTAGGATCATACAAAGGAATACTTGTATTGCTTATTTTCTGTGTTCCGCTCTTAATCGCAATATAATAAGAGATTTCAATTGTTGTTGTACCATTGTTATTCTTTTTTTCAACTTCAGAACGGATAATATCACCCTCATTAAACGTCCTATCTTGTTTTGCCGTATCGGTAATTGTAAGTGTGGTTTTCACCAAGCTTGAAATATATTCCTTCACTAACCGAAAATCCCCTTCACCATACCAGTTATAGGATCCCAGACCACTTTCATTCCCTGTCACAACGGGAACACCCGTATCCTTTACGGTAATATACGGATTGCCGTTAGCATCTTTTCTTACATTCACGTCAAGCCCTGTAGAAGATTCACTATTGTATGTACCGTTTCCCAACACCTTATTGTTCTGGCTTCGGGGATCTATCATAACGTGAGCACCAATCACCTTCACCTGACCAGCACTTGTATAGCCACCGGGGGGAGCATATTGGCCGGAATAATCGTATTCCAATCTCAGTTTAACACCATTTTTTTGCATTGTACCCTGGTTGTCAGCATCCACCCAACCCTGACTGACCACGTAATCAGAAACCAGGTAATTATAATTGGGATCGTACACTACGGAATCCGGGTCATTTGGATTTTTCATCCATTTAATAATTGCAGTTGGATCCGTTAATTTCGAGTCAATTATTTTCATACCTGGGTTTTTTCCGTTCTTTGGTACAAGATGACACAGAAGCAACTCTTCATTAATACCAGTTTTTCCCATATCAGCAGTGTTATTGGCATTATTATTCAATAAGGCAATTACTTGATCCTGTGTCTTATCCATAAAAAAGAGCGCAATGTTTGCCAGCGCCGTCTGATCAGAAGCAAGCCGATCTGCCCGGGCAGCGTCTTCCGTAAAATCTACCGTAGTGGCACCGCCGTCCAACGAGGCATTGCCATTTTTATACGACTTTTTAAAATACTCATTGGGAACTATCGTACCCCAATCAAAGCCGGTGTAATTAATAGGGGCCGGGGGTTCTGTAGGAGTGTCGCCACCGGGGGTATCACCGCCACCGGGGGTATCACCACCGCCGGGAGTATCACCACCGGGATTGCCGCCCGTGCTGCCGCCCCCGCCGATGGCCGCCGTTATATATTCGGGTTTCTTGCTCACATCAAAGGCTGAACCAATTGCGTCCAAAAAGCCCACTTTACTGGCAGCCCAGCCTATTATCGCACAAAAAGCAAGAACGAGAACAAACTCCGTCAACCCTTGCCCTTTAGGTTGTAACAGTCGCTTCCAAACATCTTTATATTTTGTAATTACGCCCCGCATAGCAATCTTTTCCATAATAAGCTCCTGTTCTGTCTCTTTACAGCTATACCGTCTCTCTGTCTTGTGCAGGAACATCAATTCTGTACACTTTTCCACGACTCTCTCACTATGAACAAAAAATCGAAAGTGGTTCTTAGAAACTAATTCTCCGATACATTACCAACCTTGATAAAAAGCGGATCCCCATTCTCATCAACACTACTACTACTGGTAACAAAGTCGGCGGAAATTTTGTATGTCTTTCCTTGTGGCCCCACATAAATGTAAACATCGCCATTACTAAGCGTTACAGCAAAACCGCGGTACTGAAAATATGTTTCCTTATTAAACGTTTTCAAATCATTTTCATGGATATAATTTGAAGTTGTGTTATAATTATTTTTTAAGCCATTTGTAATTTTCACTAACAATCCATTTGCTTCAAAATAGTCCTGACTAGCCTGATTATTAGCGATTTTTTCCTTATCAATTGTCTGAGTTCCTGTCTTTGTTACAACGTAAAAATAGTCTCCCATTCTTATAATATCACCTTGGTTATAGTTGTTTGTCACGGTTCCGCTTCCTTTTGAAATTTTCTCAAGAACCCAATAATCCTGAAGATACAGTATTACCAAATCTCTATAACTTTCGTGATACCAGTTATAGAGCCCTTGAGACTTGCCGCCCGGCAAGATTGCGGTTGTGCCGTCTTTTTTCGTTATCTCTTTACCTACGTAATTGCCGTTTATATCGAATGCATCCCCAGTATCTTTAAAGGTAACCTGATTTTCAGTCTCGCTGATCTTCCGCACCTGCACGTCCAACCCGGCAGAAGACTGCCCAGTAGACTCAGCAATCTTTTTCTTATTCTTTTGACTACCAGGATCGATAGCTACATGCACACCTACAACCGGCACATCATCTATGCTATTATACGTTCCAAACTGCCCAGAATAATCATATTCAAGCCGAAGATGGATACCGCAACCCTGGTTTCCACCAATTTTGTCAGTCCAGCCCTGACTCACCACATAATCTGAAACCAGGTACATATAGTTATCTTCAATCTCTACTGAGTCCGGGTCAGTCGGGTTTTTCATCCACTTTAAAACCTCATCCTTGTATTCTGGCTTTAAGCGATCATCACCCTTGTTTGTCGAAAGCTGCATCCACCTTGTCTCATTCTTAGTGGGTGGCATTATATGACCCAATACTATATTATCCCCATTATTATCCATTCCCATATCACCGGTTTGTCCGCTTCTCATCATATCCGACACTTTCTTGTGCGTCAAACCAATAAAATGCGTTGCAAGGTTGGCTAACGCTTGCTGATCTGTTATAAGACGATCTCGTTTGGCTTCTTCTTCTGTAAAGTCTATAAAACTGTGACCCCCATCTCTTGAAGCATGTTCATCTTTGTATGCTTTTTTATAATATAAGTGAGGATCTATTCTCCCCCAATCAAATTCATTGTAAGTAACATCTGGATTGGGATTGGGATTGGGATTGGGATTCGGGTCGGGATCCGGATCAGGCGTTGGTGTAGGAGTCGGGGCAACACTACTCCCCCCACCG
Source organism: uncultured Succiniclasticum sp. (assembly GCF_902793885.1). Lineage (NCBI taxonomy): Bacteria > Bacillati > Bacillota > Negativicutes > Acidaminococcales > Acidaminococcaceae > Succiniclasticum > uncultured Succiniclasticum sp. Next base: position 90,526 of record NZ_CADBFF010000013.1, on the reverse strand, counting down.
CCGATGGCCGCAGTTATATATTCGGGTTTCTTGCTAACATCAAAGGCTGAACTAATTGCGTCCAAAAAACCCATTTTACTAGCAGCCCAGCCGACGATTGCGCAAAAAGCAAGAACGAGAACAAACTCCGTCAACCCCTGCCCTTTCTGTTTCAACAGGTCTTTTAATGTTTCGTTCATTTTTACAACCAATCTGCCCATGGTGTCCTCCACGAAACAATATCCAACAAGCAGTTCAGTCAACCTATGCTGTATTATCTAATTCTTGCCAGCAATCAATATGCATCCGGTTTTTCCAACGACAGGAAAATAAACGGATCCACCACTGCATTTGCTTGTCCGTTATCCAAATAATCTGTACGGTAGTTAATAAGACGGAGAGTTCCATCTGTAGCAACCGGCTCGCCCTGTACATCAAAATGTTCATTCCAAGGCCAAAGCTGATTTAAATATTGCGGATATTGATCTTTGAATTGCGCATAAAGCTGTTTCCACTTTGTATATAACTTTTGTTTGTTTGCATATGACTGTTTTGAATACCAATTGTCGCTCTTAATTTCACTCACATCAATGTTCAAAGCACTTGCATATTGTGAAAAAATATCTGCTATTATATTGTCCGGTAATTTTGCAGCGTTTTCAATCTTATTTTTGATAGTTTGTGTCACTGCAGCAACATCACTGTCAGTATATCCATATTTTCCTTCTAAATAATTATCTTGATACCAGGAATTTCCGACACCGCTTGCTTGATAATATATTGACTTTGCAACGATACTTCCATGAAAGTTACCCGTAGCATGTATATTTGGAAATGTAGCATATGGAGCATAAATTAAAGCTTTAATATTACCGTTTCCTTGTTCAAATTTCACCGGACCTGAACCAAAATACACTAAAACGACAGGTCTACCATTATTTGAAACTTTCCAATCTATAGCCTGAATATCTTCTTCGACAATAATATATATTGGCACATTCTTTTCCACTTCTTCTGTTGTGCCATGAATTGCACTATCTATCTGAATAGTTACAGAGCCAGCATAGTTACCATTATTTTTTGTGTCAACATAAAAAACATTAGTCACAACGTGTTTCTTATATTGATGCCTCTCCTGAAGACTATCTGAAAACTTAGCTTTAAAAGAGTACGGCGACTTATTGCCATAATGAATGCTCCAATTCTCATAATAGCTGTCAGTCATGGCATTATTCTCATCTAATAAGTACTGTCTGCCATTATCCGTTATAGAAGGAGCATATATTTTACCGCCATTATCTCCGACAAAAACATATTTTACTCGGTTTGCTTCTGTATGTTCCCGCCCAGCAACATATACGTAATCATTATTCTCATCATCATACGCAAAAAAAGTATTATTATCTACAGGCACAAATAGTTTTCCGTTTTCTCCCTCATCTTTATAAACTTGTTTGCCTCCTACTGTCACATATGTCAAGTATAAATCACTATTGTGGTTATTTATATTTTCATCTGTTAATTGGTTTTGATTTTTCGGCCCTCCATGAGGTGCGTTTAATTTTGCCCTAAAAGCCGGAATATAGTCAGTAGTTTTAAAATTTGTATCAATTATAGGATCATTAACTTTACTCCAATTATAACTACTACTGCTTGTGTTTAAGTTGTTTTTATCTGTATCGGTAAATAAATGATCTACAAAGAGATTGTTCGAAGGCATATCATAAAACACATTCGGATCGCCATCACCATACGTAAAAACCATATCGCCCGAATAACTGGTGCTTACGGTATGCCCCTGTTCATTGCTTAGTGCCGAATCAAAAGCATAACTATATGTGTACAGATTATCAAAAACAGAAGTATGAGTTATCGTAGGTGTTGTTCCTCCACCCCCTGGATTAGTCGTCCCCTTCTCTACCACCGCAATCGCACCGGCACGGACAGTCTGAGTTTTACCGATGCTTTGTATGATCGGTAAAAAGTACAAGGGGACTTCTTCATACAAACCAACACGGTAAAATGTTTTAGGATCTGTGTTATCCGAATTTATGGCATAGTGGGACCATCTGTCACTTTTTACTTCGCTTCCTAAGTTTACAATATTACGATAAATATATTCATCCGCCGCTCTGTCTGCAGCAATATGCTTACTATAGTCGCGGTTTTTTGTTTTCTGGGTATCTCGAACATTATAGACATCAGGTGTCGACCTGCCTTCTTTATAAGTAGCAGAACTGTTTGCCGCCAGTTTCCCACCAGTCCTGTCCACAATGCCGTCCACGCTATCCCGATCATTCGGATCTTCATTTGTCTGGCTATTCAAATAGGCTCGCGCGCCAGCCAGCGCAGCCGCATCCGCCACGTTCTGCAGTCGTGCTTTGTGCATGTATATATTGCCAAAATCAAAGGCAAATCCCAAAAAGGCAAACATGATTGGTAGTAGAATTACAGTCAATACAAGGATAGATCCACGCTCCTGTTTCAAACTATTCATTTTATTTACCTTTTCAAAAAATCTTTTTTGCCAGTTCATGATATCTGCCCTCCCTCCACGAGGATGAATTCATTTCAGTTACATACTTCTAATCTATAAGACTTTTTAAAACAAAAATTACTTGCTTACATACTTCCCCACGTTAATTATAACTTTTTTTGCAACAAAATGCAATAAAAACTAAACTGTCAAAAAGAGGGTGCTCAATAACACCCATTCTCAACCACTAGTTTTTTCCCTACTTCACAACCGCAACGTCCTGCTTCTCCAGCTGTCATTTCCAATACAGCCCAAGCTTTATGACAAATACTGATCCCAATCCAGGGATTCAAGTGATTAACCACTTTAATGATTTTGAAGTCTTTATCCAAATAAACAACATCAATGGCAAAACGCATAAAACACATATGAACACTGCTGCAAGGCGCAAGAAACAGCCCTGTAGCTGCTGGTAATTTTTTACGGAACATTAAACCCATAAAACGAGTTGCAAATGAATCCGCTATTAAAATTTCTAAAAAAGGAGCGCTGATTGGCGCTCCTTCAATGTACATCTTTTGTTTTTGCATAATTGTTTACTTAAACAAAGAACCCATACTTTTAAGTATTGTAAATACTGGCGGAACCAGAATAACTACAAACAGAGCGGGAAAAATAAAAAGCACTAATGGAAATAACATCTTTACCGGTGCTTTCAGAGCCAGTGCTTTCGCTTTCTGCTTCCTTCTCTCGCGCATATTATCTGCCTGGCTAATCAACGTCCGCCCCATACTGCTACCTAAACGTTCCGCCTGGATCACTGCGGTAATGAACAAATACATATCCTCCAAATCACAACGCTGAGCTACAGCCTGCAAAGCTCTTGCCCTGGGTGATCCCATACGCACATCCTGTTGCATACGGTGAAACTCCTCAATTAAAGGTCCTGTCATCCGGTCTGTAATCTTGCGTAAAGCACCGTCAAACGAAAGACCTGCCTGAACACTGACACTTAACAAATCCAATACTTCCGGCAATTGTTTTTCAATAGCCTTTTGACGCTTTCGAATAATAGAATTCAAAAATGCAAAGGGCAACAAAGCACCCACTGCAAGGCAAGACCACATAAGCATAATCCCCGATGCAAACGGAAAACTGTCACTGGATACAAGATAAATAGCGACTCCCATAGCAACAGCCTGGCACAACAACCATCCGGTAATTACACGATTAACACTCCACTTCCCCTGTTTTCCTGCAAGCATAAGCTTCTTCTCTACCGTTGCATGAATTTCAGACGGAGCAAACTTCATCAGAAACTTCTCTGCTTGATAAAGCAACGGTAAAACAGTACGGTCCAAGAATGGTATGCGCGATAATTCATCTGCATGTGATTTTATAACACGTTCTCCACCACCGCCCAAATCTTTAAGGCGCTGGTGAACCTGATTACCCGCAGTAATCTTAGTTTTCACAATATAATACAAAATCACAAAAACTAATAAAGTTATCAAAACGGAAATGAGCAAAATGAGTATCCGCATCACTCTCACTCCCCTTTAAAACCACCCATGGTATGCTTCAAAAAGCTCTTGGGTAATTCAACCCCGTTCATCTTAAACTTTTGTAAAAACATAGGCTGTAATCCACTGTTTTCATAATAGCCTACCGATTTGCCATTTTCGTTGATACCTGTCTGAACATAAGTAAATAAATCCTGCAAAACAATGGTATCGCCTTCCATTTTTTGTACTTCCGTAATATACGTAATCTTACGACTACCATCCTGAATACGTGACTGTTGGATAATCAGATCTATTGCGGAAGCAATCTGCTCACGAATCGCACGTACCGGCAACTCCATACCTGCCATCATAACCATAGTTTCCAGACGGCTTAAAATATCACGCGGGCTATTGGCGTGACCGGTAGTCAAAGATCCATCATGACCGGTATTCATGGCCTGTAACATATCCAGGGCCTCACCTGAGCGAACTTCGCCCACGATAATTCGATCCGGACGCATACGCAAGGCATTTCGCACCAAGTCGCGAATGGTAATGGCACCACGGCCTTCCAAGTTAGCCGGGCGAGATTCCAGGGTTACTACATGTTGTTGTTGCAAACGAAGTTCTGCTGCATCTTCTATTGTAACAATACGTTCGTCATCCGGAATAAATGAAGATAAAACATTTAATGTAGTTGTTTTACCAGAACCGGTGCCACCGGAAACCATGATATTTAAACGTGCCTTAACACAAGCCTGTAAAAACTCGGCCATTTCTTCGCTCAACGAGCCAAAACCTACAAGATTATCAATCGAAAGCGGATTCTTCGTAAACTTACGTATGGTCACACAGGGACCAATTAAAGACAGAGGCGGTACAATGGCATTCACGCGAGAACCGTCAGACAAGCGGGCATCCACCAATGGTGATGACTCATCAATACGTCTGCCCAAAGGAGAAACAATACGTTCAATAATCGTCATTAAGTGAGCATCATCATGGAACTGAACATTGGTCAGCTGCAGTTTACCTTTACGTTCCACAAATATCTTCTTCGGTCCATTAATCATAACTTCAGTTATGGTTTCGTCTTTTAACAACGGTTCAATGGGCCCTAATCCTAAAATTTCATCACAGATATCCGCCACGATACGGGCCCGTTCACCACGGGGCACATTCATGGGGTTATCATCCAACACACGCTGACAATAAGAAGAAATTAATTCTTCCACTTCCGCCCGAGTATGGCTGTTGCTAGCCAGGAACTGTTGTTCCTGATCGCTCATTTCATCTACAATACGACGATGGATGGCCAGCTTCAGCTCCTGATAATTATCTTCCTTTGCTTCCGCCTGACGTCTGCCAAATATAGTTTTTTGCTGAATAGGTTCCCCCGCAGGCCGACCTAACCGTTCCAACAATAAAGACATCTATGTCACTCCCATCCACGCCTGTTCAATATATTAAACCAATACAAAATTGATTAATTTACAAAACAAATAAAAATACAGAGCAAACTAAACATACATATTTACACACAAAGGTATTAAGGAGATGTTTCCTTATAGTCTTTCCGCATATGATAAACAATACTATACCGTTCCGGTAGAATTACTTCCACAATCGGGGGTCTTCTGCCCAGTTGCATTGTAATCGTTACAACAATATCATCACTATCCGATGCGCCATTTTGAATGACAAACGGATTCTCCGTGGCAGGGCCATATAAACTGGTAATGATATGAGGATTAAACTGATTATTCACAAAATAATGCCCTATTATGGTTGATGTTTGTACTGAAGAGTCTGCAACCGCTCTTTCGCGCGCTGCAGAACGGGCAATATTACTTAATGTACTGTAATCGTAAAACAACATACCACTGTAAATAATGCCCAATATCAAAAAGAGAAAAAAAGGAAACACAAGTGCAAATTCAATTAAAGACTGCCCTTTTTGTTTTCCCATATTCTGTTCCCCCCTTTCTATTGGTTCCTAACCTCCTGCAAAAGCAGGAGGTTAGGTTTTAAATAAGCTTTCATACAGAATTATTTGCCAGCATTGCCAGCTGCATCCGTAATTCTGCTCTGTGCCTGACTGAACGAACTCGTAACCGCACTCTTCATGCTGGATTGGGTGCCAAACATCATATAAGCCAGAAGAGCTACAAACGCCAAAATCAGAGCATATTCTACCAAACCCTGACCTTTTTCAGTAAAGTATTTTCTCATGGAAGTTAACATACTTTTATCCTCCTTTCCTAATAAAATAAAATACATGTACATGTATATGCTAAAGCGCTTAGCGCTCAAACATCAATATCAACAATCCGATTGATAACAATAGCTCCAATAATCTCCATTACGATTACACCGGCCAATATCATTTGACCAATCGGCTCTTTAAACAACGGATCTAAATAATTCGGATCCATGGATGTTAAAAACAGACCTATACCAATTGGCAAAAGAACCAAAATCCAACCCGACATACGTCCCTGAGAAGTCAGGGTTTTTACTTCGCGACGCATCCTTATCCTATCTTGGATGGTCTCGCTTATGGTATCCAAAATACGCGCTAAATCACCGCCAACCTGCTGTTGAATTAAAACCGCGGTCACTACCAACGAAAAATCTGAACTCCCAACACGCCTATCCATATCATTCAACGCACGTTCTACCGTATTGCCTAACCCAATATCACGCACCACGTGTTTGAATTCGTCACTAATCGGAGGTTCCATTTCTTTGGAAATCAGTTCAACAGCCTGTAAAAAACTAAATCCGGCACGCAATGCATTTGCAATCATCATCAGACAATCGCCCAGCTGATTTGTGAAAGAGGCTGATCTGCGATCAATGCGCAACAATACATAAATGTATTCAACAGCTACAGTCAAAATTGCTGCCATAATGCCAATATGCAGCTTTTTAGACACAACTGCTACTATAACTGTAACCAATACAGCACTAAAAACAAGCAAAATCATAAATTCCGCCCCTAACAACGGAATGCCTGCCTGCTGCATTTTAAGATCGAGTCCACGGGCATGTCGGATGTTGCTGAGTAACTGACCGCCACTACGTAATAATCCCCTTAATCGCTCAGATAATGTTTTACTCTCTTTCGGCTTATCCTGTGGATTATCCATGCCACTCGCATAGTAACGCATGCGCCGTGCTAACGCGCGTCGGCTGCGTGAGCGATATTCCAGCATCAGTATCAAAATTATCAGAATAAAAATTGTAGAAATAAGGGAAACAACAAAAATCATGCTTTATCCCAACCTTACGTGTGCTTTTGAACCAATAATCTCATCCGCCAATTGATTTACAAAGTAGGCAAACTTGGAATCCGGTTGCTCCACAATCGCCATCTGTCCGTTATTGGCAGCAGACGAAACCAACAAATACTCGTTAGGGATGATAGAAACTTCAGGATAACCCAAAGATTGTACCAGTTTTTCTCGTTCACTGGCCTCACAAGGTTCTACACGAGTGAAGACGGTGCGCACCCGGTCCTCGTAATCCGGCCAAGCCTTGAAAATATCCAATGCCCGCTGCATATGTTGAATTTCAAAAGTACCATTAATCATAGCTACCAAAAAAGTAATATTACTAGCTTCCGCCGTAGCAATTGAAATAGGTGTAAAACCGGAGGGAACATCAATCAATACATAACGATACATACTGCGGGCCATACCAACCACTGCGGTAAACGCTTTTATATCTATCAGTTCTGCATATTCCGGACGTTTCGTACCACATAATACGCGTAAATTATCTGCAATAGGAAGGAAATAAGAGTTCAGAGTAACCGGAGACAAGAAATTAATGTCCCGCACAGCCTCCATAATGGTAGTCTTCGGCGAAAGATTGAAAAATACCGACATATCCCCAAACTGCAAATCAGCATCAATGATTCCCACTTGTTGGCCGGTCTTCTGTGCCAAAGCCATACCTAAATTAGCGATAAGTGTAGTCTTTCCGCTTTTTCCCTTGGGACTGAAAAATGAAATCACATCGGAACCGTACGATAATCCGCTTTTGTTAAAAGTGCGAAGGGCTTCCTGTAATTCTTCACTGGTAAAAGGTTTGATCAAAAAACCTTTAGCACCGGCACGGGCAATGGATTCCGAGTCACCAGGTGCCCACTTGGCACTGAGGCAAATCACATCTGCTTCGGGAAAAGTCTGAGTAAAGTCTTCCAGCATGGAAAGATTATCTTCTTCATCAATGTCCAACAGAATCAGGTTAGGTTTGAACATCCCACCCTGACCTAATGCATCGCCGGCCCGCTGATAGCGGGAAACCAATTCAAAATCTTTTGTATTCCGGATTACACTGGACAGGCGTTCCAGCATCAACCGGTTACTTTCTACTAAAATGACCCGATATGCCATCTGTCACCACCTGCCTATTTGAATAACTTACTGAACCAAGATGAGTTACTATCTTCTTTTCCTGCCACTTCTTCCAATGGTCGTCCCGTATACCTTGCCACCAAATTACGCAATTCCGTTTTTAATGGGGAAGGTTTGGTATCCAAAACCAAAGGGCAACCGGTTTTAATGGAACGAGTCGCCGTCCCAAAATCGTTAGGCAATACATGGTAGAACTCAGCGCCTAACAACTGCTCTACGTCCTGCAAATCAATACGGGTTTTAGAGTTACTGCGATTCAGGATCAATCGAATCTTGTTGGCATCATAACCTAAACCGTGAATAGTATCGTTACCGCTCTTCATGTTTTTAATGGTAGGAATAAAGTCCACAATACCCAAAAAACTGATGATAGTACTCAACTCCATAGCCATCAAATTTACTTCGCTAAAGGTAGAAGCAGTATCAATTACCACAAAGTCAAACTTCAACTGCAATTGAAGCAAGATCTGTCTGATGTCTGATGTCTGTACATTGTACGCTTCTTCCAATTTCAAAGGCGCAGCCATAACACCAAAAGGAACATCATAACGATCATATGTCGTTAAAAACTGTTGCACATTAAAACTGTCCATGTCTTTTTCCAACGACGTTGCTGCATCCGCTAGCGTATAAGCTGGTTGCAGTTGCAAGTAGTTACACACGTCCCCGAACTGCAAATCCAAATCAACCAGGCACACCCGATATCCTTGTTTTGCCAGCTCGGCCGCCATATTGATACCAATCAACGTCTTGCCTACGGCCGAAGCCGTACTGAAAACCGTAATGACTGTGCCTCTGCGTGCATCTGCCATACAGTTCCCTCCTTTTCCTGCCCTTGCAGGCTTTTACTTATCGGTTCAGATAATCGCCTAATGCTGCTTCTTCGCCGCCATTGGCAGCAGGTTGCTCCATAATTACCGGTTCTTCGGCTAACACCGGTTGTTCTACTACAATTTCTTCTTTCGAAGGCAACACCACCGTCACATTTTGTTCCGTTCCCCGCCGATTAGAAGCGGAAGTATTGTTCGCAGCATCTTCCCGTAAAATGGCATTTATACGATCACGCAAAGCAGATTTTTCCTTTGCATAGCCATTCTCACCAGCTTTTTTCCGCTGCTTCGCAATTTCTTTGGCAGCCCGTTTGGCTTCTTTTTCTGCTTCTTTCTGTTCTTTCAAGGCTTTATCGGCAGCCCGCTTTTCAATGTTCCGGGCTATGGCTTTTTCTACTTCCGGTTCCGTTGCATTTACATTCACTTTATTTAAAGAACCAACTTCTGTCTGACCCTCGTTAAAGGTTTCTTTCATCTGATCAGACATGCGCGCCGGCGTATCTTCCCCAACGATATGAGGTGTAATCAGGATAACCAGTTCCCGTTTATCACGACTGCGACTGGTATGCTTGAAGAACTCACCCAAAATCGGGATACTGCTCAACAGCGGAATCTTGGAGACTGTCTTAGTGTCTTCACTGTTCAGAAGACCGCCAATCACCATGGTCATCCCATTGGGAACATGGATAACCGCTTCTGCCTCTCTGGTAGACAGAGCCGGAATGGAGAAACCATTCTGGATTACCCCATGGGAATAATCCAACGAACTGACTTCTGCGTGAACCTTGGACGTAATTTTGTCCATCTGATCGACCACAGGTTCAATATCCAGTTTCACACCGTATTCCTTCCACTGAATGGTAACACTGCCATCATCATTCGTAGGAATCGGAATGCTGCCGCCAATCAGTATCTTTGCCTTTTCACCGCTCAGGGTAGATACACTGGGGCGGGATAAAACCCGCGCCTTGCCCTGGGTAATCAGTGCCCTTAACGCTCCATTAATGGTGGAAGAATGACGAACCAGCCAACCGCCCCAGTCGCGTGTATTCCAGTTTTCACCTGCATAAATAGCGCCTTCCACATCTATCTTGGTATCACTGTCACCGCTGGTTACCGTACCATACTGAATACCCAGTTCCCGTTTATTACTGGAAGCAATTTCAATAACCTGGGCTTCCAGCCGAATCTGGGAAGGACGGGCCATTTGCAACAAGTCAATTACATTCCCGCCAGTCTTATCCATGGCCTTGCCGGGACTATTGCTTCCACTATTTTTTCCACTATTGCTTCCGGACGCTGAAGTAGCCGGAGTCGTACCGGTATAGAGTCCGGCAACCTTCAAAGCCAGGTCTTTTTCATACTGGTTCATGACGGTGCCACGAAGCAGTATTTTTTCTCCTACCATCTGCACCGTTACACCCGGCAGATTGATGGCTTTCTCTATCATGGCAGCCAGACCGGAATTTTCACCGGTAACTGTCACCAGATACTCCTGCCGTCCGTTTGCACCCCACACCAGCAAGGAGGTAGAACCGGATTTCTTACCAACCAGTAAAAACTCCCTGGCAGAAAGCAACTGGACATCGGCAATTTCCGGATTCCCAACAGCCACCCGATTTAAACCGGGTTCCTGCACATAGCGGGATTCATTCACACTTACACTCAGGGGAGTTGCCGCCATAGCGGCCTGTGTTGACAGAAGAATGCCTGCGCTTACTATCAAACTGGTAAAAACTTTATTACGCTTCATCATCTGTTACCTCCCCACCGTTGACGTCGTTCCGCGAATAACCTGTACATTGGCAGTCGGAGAATTCTCAATATCCTCTCCCGGAGGAATGGTTCCGGCCGGAGGCGGGGTCACCGGCATCTTGCCGCTGGCCTTGGTTACGGAATAATACGTATCATCACTGACACCATTAGAAGGACGATACGGGCGAAGTACCAGATAAATCTGGCCCAGCTGTGCTTTCGCAGCCAACTTTAGAGCATCTTCCGGAACTAACGCCATGGTAGCCATGGCCGGTTTACCGGTCACTTTAGGCTGGTTACTACCTGTCTGGTTTTGCGCTTTATCATTCGCATTGGCATTGTTCTGGGCAGAAGCCTTGTTTTCATTCTCAACCTGTTTGTTAATAGCCAGCAGCAATACATTCTGCAGAATCATCTCGCTAACAACTTTATTATTCTCTACCTGGCTGGAAACCAGCATCACGTCAACATAATCTCCCGGCTGGGCAAAACCTGCTACACCAGTCACATCACTGATGCCAACTGTAATCGCGCGACATTCCGGGGGAATGCGACCGCTAAGACCCATATCCAAAATGTTGGCAAAAACTTTTTGTTTAGTAATAGTTTCACCAGCGCTAATGGAAACCCTCGTTGGACGGCCCACCAAATCCGTAGTGCTCGTAATTGCACCATTTGGAATTTTATTAGACGGCATAGTAACCACGCTCAGCATTTCTTCCTTAATCAGCGTACGTTCCGGAATGCTGGTTTTAGCCGTTACCACAGTGACATCTTTTACCTGTACCTGCTTAGGTACTGGAATCGGAACTGGTTGTGGCTTTTCCGTCGTTAAGCGGGTCAACGTAAAATAGATTAAAAGAAAAATGAGCAGTGCGACTACACCGCAGACAATTAGCAACTGGCGAGGTGTCAGACGCTCCATGATGGTACTCAGCTTTGGTAACTTCAAGGCAGGTTCCCCCTTTATGCTTTACTTATACTGGAAATATGTGTCGAATCTGTGTTAAAATAGAAAAAACAAAAACAAATTCCAAAAGAGCATAGATTCCCTACTTTATTTGTCTTATATGATACTGCTGTTTTACTGGGTTTGTCAAGGAAAAGGTATTAGCGCCGGGAATTTTTAGCCACTAAAACGCCGGCGAAAATAACCAATAATAGCCGGAATATATTGACCAATTTTTGCCGAAATAAAAAAGCCATTACATTTTTCTTTCAAATCCTTTACACTGTATGTGCCAACAACTCAGTGAAGGAGGGTTAATGAAAGAAATTGTGGTTAGTAATGGCTTGTATCCTATTATAACACAAGCCTTAGAAGAAATGAAATCCGAGCAGGGCAATTCGTTCCGGCTCGAAGAAGTGAACCTTTCGGAATTGGAGCGCCGTACCGGAATATCCAGAGCTAAGCTCCGCCGGCTCAAAAAAGATGGTTTTAAATCTGTGAACCGGAGCAAAAAGAAGAGAAAATCTATTCTGGATGGCTACACTTCTATTATTGATAATCTGTTAAGCCGGGGAATACGGAATTCGTCCGTCTGCTTTGAATGCTTAAAGCGTCAAGGATACCCTGGTGGCATAACCATAGTCAAAGATTATATCTTTGCTCATAAACATCTGCTGCCTCCAAAACGGCAACAGGTCGCGCCACAGGGAAACCGAGGCAGACGTTTTAGCACCGAGCCTGGCGAAGCGTACCAGATGGACTGGGGCTTTGTCAATGTTGTCACAGATTATGGGCCAACTATAAAATGTGCCTGCTTTGCCATGATCTGCCACCATTGCGGGCAATGTTACATCGAATTCTTCCCCAATGCCAAACAGGAAAATCTGTTTATTGGAATGCTCCATGCGTTCCGTTATATGGGAGTCCCCAAGTATGTTTTAACTGACAACATGAAGAGTGTTGTGATAAAACGTGACTATGAGGGGCATCCGGTTTGGCAGAAAGACTATGAAGATTTCATGAAAGCTGTTGGCTTTCAAACCAAGCTGTGCAAACCACGCCATCCTTTTACAAAAGGAAAAGTGGAGCGGCTGGTACGCTTTGTGAAAGACAACTTTCTGCCCGGGCGTACGTTTTTGGATGTAACTGACTTAAACCGATCTGCTTTGGACTGGTGCTGTGTTCAGCCTGTCTTTTGAGAAATTCAATTTCGACAAAGGCGGTGGTCTGGATGAATAAGAATCTGTTCGAGACGATTGAAAAAAGCTGTGGCGTTTTGCAGCTGCCTTTTTCTGCCAAAGAATTTGCGCAGTTAGCAGAAGAACATGCCCTGTCTGCTGAAGCAGCGCAGGCCGTTGCACTTATCTTTGAACACATGCAGCAGAAAAAGATAGCCAACACGATTTTGGCTTTGTTGCGCTTCAGCCGGTTACCATTGAAAAATCCAAAGACATTCCAGAACTTTGATTTTTCTGTGCTCCGGGGAAAGAATGTGGAGCAGATACGAAACCTGCAGACGCTGGCTGCTATCCATGCACATAAGAATATAGCTTTTATTGGCCCGGCCGGCACAGGGAAAACGCACCTGGCCAAAGCGTTTGGCTATGAATGTTGCCAGCAGGGATTACGGACATATTTTATTAAAATGTCCGAACTCCGGGATATGTTTACGACTGCCCGTCGTACAGGGAAGACCGCTTCTGTCCTGAACAGTCTGGTACGTCCTTCCTGTCTGATAATCGATGAGGTAGGCCATTGTGAATTCGACAAGGAAAACACAAGGCTGTTCTTCGATTTGGTAGACCGCCGGTACAACAAAGAAGGAAACTTCAATATTGTGTTTACCAGCAACAAGAATCCCTCAGAATGGCGTGGCAACTTTAATGAGGATGACGCCTTGCTATGTGCGCTGGATAGGATCTTCGACACAGCAACAGTAATAACCATAAAAGGCAACAGTTTTCGCGGCGCAAACTGTGAAACGTTTTCTGTGCAATCCACCAGAGTGAATGCACCAACGTCCACAGCAAATTCAACGCGGTAAATATAAGAATAATTGATGATAAACTGGGTTGTTGGCGATTTTTTCCCGGCTAAAATTGGTTAAGTTTGTCCGGCAAAAAATGGTTGTTGCAGCCCGGCGCTAACAAAGGAGTAAAATTTATGGATTTACCGATTTTTTTTGAAACTTTATTGACCTGCTGGCCAATTATTTTCTTAGCTATGGCAGTTACATGCTTTGGGAACTTATGGATAGAATATTTGTATAACAAAGCTTTGTTGCGAAACAGCTTAAGCTTCCCAAATCAAATTGATAGCCGGGCAAAGTGGAGGAAACCTTTGTTATTCGTCTTTCTTTTGCTTTGCTATGGCCAAGCATGGATATTGACAACCATGCCAGCACTGCTTTATATACTCGTCGCTATCAGTTTTTTGCTTTTTATGACCGTCACCGATTTTGAACAACAGGTTATTTTAAATGAGATGATATTCCTATTTGCAGTAGCCGGACTATGTTATACATTGCACCTTAGGTTATCAGTTCAGGAACATGTGCTGGCAGCTGTTGGCGGTGGTTTGCTCTTTCTGTTTCTGGCTTTCATCAGTCGTGGAGCTGTTGGCGGCGGTGATATTAAACTAATTGCAGCATTGGGATTGTGGTTAGGGAAAAATGCTACACTAAGTGTTCTCATATATGGATCAATAGCGGGCGGAGTAGCTGCATTATTACTCCTTGCTTTTCGCAGGACAAAGCGTAACCAATATATAGCTTATGGCCCATACTTTGCAGTTAGCGGAATCGGTATTATGCTAAAACTCTTACGGGTTCTGTTTTAATCCGCAATCTTCATATTTTTTCACATAGTTGTCAGATCTATCCTTTGTTATTTTTCCTCTGTTGTAGATAGCATGCGAATCCCTTTTAAACCATAATACCGGGCAAAAGCAACATTTTCCCAAGAATTGGCATCCTCTGACAAATTATTTTCAAATGTATGGTACCCGCTCATAAAATCCGTAATCCTGCCTGTTGTTTTAAACCTCTTCACACACAACACTTTTTCTTTGTCATTCTTTATACGACATGATGACACATGCGAAACAATCATTGTATTCCAAATGCGATGCTCATATAAAAAGTGTAACGTTACGCCTAACGTTATTATAAAACTGATGACACCAACATACGCAAAAAACACTTTAACTTGATGTTGTACTAATTCAATTCCGTATTCTTTTTGAATACGCAACAAGATACCCACCGCCATAATCAGCAACACCGTTCCCGGAAAAGCACTGCGTAAAGGAAACTCCGGTGAAAACACCATGATGCCAGACATCGCCAAGGAAATGATGCAAAAGACTTTTACCAGTAATATATCTTTCTGTAGGTTCGCTTTCATCATTGATTCTGTGTAATTTCTTATCGAACGATGTAGTTTTAATAACGAACTAAGGCAAAAAAAACATAACAAAAATTGCCAAATCAGCACTTCAACGAACACACGCAAATTAGCCAAAAATTTATCCATCGTAAACCAATTACTCCCGTGAACAGAAAGTAAACGGGCATAATTGCCAGGAGCAAACAATAATACCGCATACCCAAGTATCAGGCCCGCTATTCCAGTATATAACCAAGAATCAACCGCTGATTCTTTTTTACTAAAATGTATAAAGGCTAATAATAAAACTATAATCCATAAACAACTGTTTTCATTGCTACAGCCTGCAATCACACCAAAAAAGAAAAAAACATAACTGAACCACCCATTATCGAAAAACTTTTCTTTAAAACAATAATATTTTCGAATGTACGGAATCAAAAAACCACACAATAACGTTGTGACCCACAGATAATTACATGAACCTACAAGCCATAGAAATGACGACGAAAAGGACGGAATAAAGAACCATAATGCAAAAAGAATCAAACAAATCATACCCGGTTTCAAATCTCCGGACGCATTCCCTTTATGTACGCACCAATAAATTTCTAATACCAGAACTGATGAAACACAAGCGTTACATACATTAAAAAATTCCTTTCCACACCATAATAATAGCTGAGCCAGCGTGTGACTAACCACCCTGCCACTCCAGGTAAAATAATGAGACCACTGCGAATGAATCACATCTACGACAGAAGAACAGCGAATTGCCTCTTCTGTCAAGGGTACAAACATGGGTTTCCCTTGCCATATGAAAGAATACAGGTAATCGTCGCCGAACGTCATCGGCATCAAATAATTTAAAAGGTAAAAAAACAAAAACACTGCAGTCAATACTGATAAATTATGTTTACTCACACTCATGTATCCCCCAAAACACAGTATCAGATGTAAAGGATAGGAAAGATTAAAAAACTATAGAAAATGCCATAGTTTTTACCCGGTGATAATACTATCGTTTTTCTCGTTCAACATTTTCATCCACTAACCTTATGCCTCTTATACCGAAATAGCGGGCAAAAGCAACATTACGCCAGTCATTTTCGTTTTTAGTCATTGTATAATAAAGAATGTGCAAACCGCTGGCGTTAGCAATAGTTTCGCTAACTGGTCTCAATGCCGGAGCCGTCACAATGTTTTCTTTTGCTTGCACAGAACTGTTAATAAAGCGAACTATACTCTTTACTTGAGTATGATAGTCAAGAAATCCGTACAATGAAGCAGAAACAGAAATAATAGAATAACATACCGCTATAACACACAAGAACCTTTTCGCATTTTTTTTGAACAATTCTATTCTGTATTCCTCTTGGATACGTAATAACACGCAAGTCGCAATCACCAACTGTACAGTACCAGGAAACGAACTACGTGGTGGAAAGTTCGGCGAAAAGAGCATCAGGGTTGTCATGCTTAAAGAAATTGTACATAAAGCTTTTACTAACAATATATCTTTTTTTACATCTTCATTCTGGATTACCTGTTTTTTTAGGAGAAATAAAGACCGTAAACTGAAATACCATAAAAAAAATTGGAAAAGAAAAACTGCGCTTAACATAACTAGATTTTCTTTAAATAATCTTATTGTATACCATCCGGAAACATTACCAAGTTCTGCATTTAACCTTACTACGTTACCAGGCGCCAGCATAAGTAACGCATAACCAATTGCCAATCCGATTATTCCCGCGAACATCCAACTTTCCAATCCCTGTTTATCGCGATTTGAGTAAATAAAAGCAGCTATCACCAAAATTATCCAGCAGATACTGTTTTCATTTGACCAACCTGAAAGTACGCCAAAGAAAAATATAACGTACTTAAACCAATGGTTTTCGACTAATCTTTCATCAAAAGAATAGTATTTACGAATATAAGGCAACAGAAAACCTAATAGCAAAACTGCCATCCAAAGGTAGTTGCAAGAACCGGAAAGCCAAAAGAATACAGGTGAAAAGCCCGGCGTAAAAGCCCAAAGTACAAAAGAAATGAAACACAGCGTTCCCAAATCAAAATCAGTTGACACACGCCCCTTATGGGAGATCCAATATATTTCTATAATTAGCAGTACTGCAACAAAAGTATTAAAGATATTAAATGTTTCTTTACCCATCCATAAAAAGAATTGAATTATAGTATGACTGACAGCCCTACCACTCCAAGTAAAATAATGTAACCATTGCGAAGTAAATAAATCACGCAAAGAAGATACTCTTACGGCCCCCTCCGTAAGCGGTTCATATTCAGAATGACCTTGCCATATAAAAGAATACACGTAATCATCCCCAAAAGACATGGGTGTCAAAACATTAAACAAATAAAAAAACAGAAACAACATTACTAAAAAAACGGCTGGCCTTTTATTCATGACACATGCTTCTTTCTATCACTTTCCATAAATATTTTTTTGCCATTATATTCACTGACGAGATAGTCCGGCCTTCTTTTGGCTTCGTAAAAGATACGCCCGACATATTCGCCTATAATTCCCAATACAATCAACTGAATGCCGCCCATAAACAGAATAATGGAAATCATAGACGGATAACCGGCAACCGGATCGCCAAATAACAATGTTTTTGCAATTACAAAAACCAGATACACAAAAGCTATGGTTGAAATAATAATCCCCAATATGGAAGCAAGCCGCAACGGCGCAACAGAAAAAGAGGTAATACCGTCAACTGCCAGACCGAATAATTTTAAAAAATTCATTTTAGAACTGCCTGCTGCCCGAGGTTCCCGATCAAATAACAGTTCTTTTTTATTATAGCCTATCCAGCTGAACAAACCTTTTGTGTAACGCTGCCGTTCCCGAAGAGAACAAAGTGCATCCACCGCCTGCCGGTCAAGAAGCCTAAAATCTCCCACATCAGAAGGGATATCGATATCGGAAAATTTTTGCAGAATACGATAATACCAGTGAGCGCTAAATTTTTTAAACCAGGTTTCCCCTGCACGGCTCCGGCGACGTGCATACACATCGTCGTACCCCTTTTCCCATTCTTCAATCATCTGCGGAATCAATTCCGGGGGATCCTGCAAATCTGCATCTAATAAAATCACTGCATCTCCCTCAGCAAAATCCAGTCCCGCCAGCATTGCATTTTCCTTACCAAAATTACGGGAAAGGCTAAGATAAGAGACTGTTGAATCTTTTGTATGCAATTCCTGCATTTTTCCTAACGTATTATCCTTACTTCCATCATTAACAAGCAAAATCTGGAACCTATACTGGCTTAACTGGCTTGTCATGTTTTGCAAGCGTTCATAAAGAAGATTAAGACTATTTTCTTCATTGTAGCAAGGAATTAAAATTGTTATTAATTTCATAATCAATCCTCTTCTGTCAGTCGTATGGCTTTAATACTATAATACAATGCAATATCTATATCAATTCACTTTTTTCACCAGCAATAAAGTGTTTGCTAACGGAAAAGACAGCTCATCAGATAATAATTCCCCCCACCAAGCGGTTCCAACATCTGTTTTTATGTACAAAACAAATAAGAATTCCCCCCACCAAGCGGTTCCAACATCTGTTTTTATGTACAAAACAAATAAGAATTAGAAATCCCAAAGTTGAAAATAACGATAAATAATCTGCAATAGCAAATAAAGGCAATCCCTTATACCATATTTTAATTTCTCCAGATCCTTCAATCAATGACAGTTGCATCATATGATTGTCACTCTCTTCAATGTTAACTGCCCTTCCCGTGTTGTCTGTAGCAATATAACCCGGGTAATTGACCAAAGGCAATATAATTTTTGATTTATTTTTAGTTTTGTAAGAAAATGATATGTTGGTTCCGCTCTTACTATAATTGCTGATTATCCCATCTGAAATATAACGGTTCCCCTGCACAAAAAGTTTTTGTCTATCAATGTCATTGTACAGATAGTCTGTATCAGAAACACTGTTTATCCTTTTCCAGACAAATTTCTTTTCCGGCATATTCCAATCCGGTATTGAAGATATCGGAGCAAACTTAATAAAGGCTGCCAAACCTGTAAGACAAACCAAAAATACGCTTAATAGTAAATAACCGTTCGTCCAGCTTTTTTTCCCTGACAAAAGCATATGAATACAAATCCCGCCGGGAACACAGAAACACAATGTTGAAATGCCTAAAAACCGCCAGGGAAACTGCATTGTTTGAAAAAAATGCTTGAGCAAAGGAAACATGTCCCATGGGAACGAAAGATCTGCCATAAAAAGAAACAGACAGCCGACAAAAACACACTTCGCATATATTTTTGAAAATAAGAATTCTTTTTTATCCTTTATTGTAGACTTTCCTAAAACTTTACCCGATTTTGAATTAAAGCCCCATAACATTTTGGGAAAGAAAAAATAAACCGCAACAAACAGCCAAAAATTCCATGCCAGAAAGAACCGGAATAGTACAATTGATGGCCAGCCCTGTTCGGCAAAACCATCAACGAAATCCATAGTTATCGGCACATCTTTATAAAATAATAAAAACGGTATAATAAAATGCGCATTTAGCAAAAATACTATGATTGTAATTACAAGAATTCGATAAAACAGCCTTAACGAAATGTTTTTATAATGCACTATCAAACAAAATAAGCCAAATAACACCAGTGCTACACTGCACAACACGTGCGACTGAATAACTGCAGAAATCGCCAATATCCCCCATACACAATCTTTTACCTTAACTTTTGACTTTGCTACTAAAATTTCAATACTTGCTATTGCCAACGGCATAAAAGAAAGACCCAACAATTCACCTAAAGCACTTCGGATATATGCGTCCATTAAGTAATAGCCAGAAGAAATATATAGTAGTGTACAAAAGAAACCAATATTTTTAGATTTTGTCAGTAACGAAAAGCCAAACCAGGATGAAAAAATCCCGAACAAAAAAATAACAGCAATAAAAATATTATAGCAAATTTCAACGGGCATCCCTATCAACTTTAATATAGCAGGTATATAGAAAAACAGACTTGGATAAAATATTCCTACCGGGGCACCCCAAAACTGTACGTCATCAGCGTACATTCGCACAGGAAAAACACCGTTTTTTATTGCTTCAGCAATATTTAAGAACCTGGTGATATGAAACACACAATCATGACCCGGTATTATTTTTGTATCTGCTAACGGAGTAATCAAAATAAACCAGGCTACAAACAAAAAGAAAATATACGGTGGCTTTTCGCCAAGAACTTTTAAATTAAATTTTCTCATTTTATCCAATCTTTTTCCTAACAAAACATTGAGAATAAAAAAGCATTTAAGTTTTACAATTTATTGCAAGGGTATTTGTTATTACTAGTATCCTGACTCTTTTTCTAAAATCTGTATTTCATTGATTTGAAACAACTCCGGTTGCTTTGAATCAGGGGAATTCGCGACAGAAAAACGTAAATTCAGTTTTGCAGTATTTAAAACACTTTCAGGCAACACACTTGTAAGAGTTATAGTATCTTTGTTAGTTAACCGCCATTCTCCAATTTTAATACCATTTGCATACAATCGTATGTCCCTGTACGCCAACGGGCTTAATGCATAATAGTCAACGGCAGACACGTAATAATTAAGCAATGGATTGCAAACCACATTTATTACATAATTTCGTTTACGATTAAAACCGCCTTCCATTTGTAAACTCAATTCCGCTTCAGATTGTGTAATCAGCGAAGCATACGTTGTTTCTAAATCACCCCACCCATACGTCTTATATTTGAAAGAATTGCCAAAACTGGAAAAATCTATTTTCTCTCCTATTATGTAGAGCCTATTGTCAGGTTCTTTTTTCTTAATTTCTCCTAATGACACCCATGAATCTCTGTTTTTTGCCGGCCCATCTACCACATACTTAATAAATTTTCCTGTTTTATCAGTATCTTCATAATAAAAAAACCTTTTATTATGAGTAGTCTGAGTAGTTATATATTTGCCGGTATTATCGAAAACCGCAAATATTTTAGGCATTAACTCAGACACAGTGTTGGAAATATGATTTATTATTATCTGATTATGTTCCTCATCCCGATGCTTCAGCAAAAACAACGGGCGCATCCCTAATTCATGATGATAACCATGATCTGCAACAACAGCGAAGGTTGTATTATTATAAACATTAAGCTTTTTCATCTGAGTCAGATATTCCCTGACAATTACCAATGAACCTAGTGCTTGTTTATAGGCAGTTCCTTTTTCACCCGGTTTCAGCGATTCCACGTTTTCATTATATGCATAGGGTGGGTGTACGCCACTAAGATAATAAAACTTAAACATATTTTTATCGGTAAGACGCAAGCCTTTTTTCAATTTTGTATAAAAACCGATATCATCATTTCCATTATATGGCTTATTATTGTCAAAAACTACAGGTTTAGTAATACCAGGGTTGTACCGGTAATAGATGTGTTTTAAATAGTGGGGAGACATACGGAATTTTGTTACTTGACCAAAACTTTCGGCTACTTCGTCTTTCATCACTACCTGTTCCTCAATCAAGTTGTCTACAGGCGCTTTGCGGTCTACATAATTCCCGCTTGTATAAAGGTTTATGTTAAAATCTAATTCCTTTAATTTTTTATAATACGGATTGTTGTCCCATGCTTTAGCTAAATACTCCGGGAACCTTGTAGCGGGGTCATATAAATGTCCTGTCAGTATTTCAGGAAGTGAAAAGTCTGTAAAGCCAAACGAAGATGTCGTATCGTCATGAAAAGTAAAATCTTTTAGATCTGCAATAGCCTCCGGATTTTTTTGCATGATTTCTTCGAAAATACTTGCGTCAAACGCATCTATCAGGAAAATGATAATGTTATCTTTATCCGAAACGGTATACAAATCTTTTGCAGTTAAAATACCCGCTTTTCCATTCTCCAATATGATATTTTTTTGAATTGGATTATTCTTTAACGTTATTACCAGGACAACACACTGAACCGCAATAATGATAAATGAAATCGGCTTAATATATTTCTTGATTTTATCCGTGTTAAACTTCAAATATCTAAAACAGATAAACGCCGCGCCAAGACAAACCAGCCAGATAAAGGCGTTAAATAAACCGGGCAGCGCATATTTCTCCCAATCTATCTCATGCCCGTCAAACAGTCCATAATCAATAGCAACAATGTAGCTTTGGATGAACACACCGAATAACAAACCGGTTAATAATGAAAGGTAAATACCGCTTACTTTTTTACGCCGACAAAGAACATAAACCAAAAGAAGAATAACGAAATATTTAACAGTATCTGCAAGAAAATATTTTAAAATATCTTTGTAATCAAACCACAACTGGTTCGCATTTTTAATATAAACTTCAGTCGGAACAAACAAACCTACCGTCAATGCCAACGCAAAAATAATATGAAACGCTAATTCGTTTTCGGCAACAAAATCTCTAACTCTTTCAATATACTCATTAAACCACTGCAACCTGTCAAAAAACAAACAATGCAGTAAAGACCATAACAAATTCCATGTCCAGAAAATCAGCAATGCGGAAGGAGCCGGATATAAAATAATTAAGAAAATAAAGCCAATTATGACTGTCTGTGTAATCTCCTTTTTAGTTAGTTTAGGCATCACAAACGCATATAAAACAGTGACAAATGTCATCACAAACGGCAAAAGATTGATGCCTGCTAACAATTGATCTGGTTTGCCTAAATCTTGTATAATTCCCCATTGTACGCCTTTAATATCCGGCAGTGCGTATAGCATACTCCTTGCTGCTACAAAAAACGGTATCTGCAGTACAATGCCTGCCGCGGAACGGATTGCATAAATCGGGTGATAGGCATAGCGATGATATAATCTCTGTATCTTTTCATATTGCTCTTTACCATGAAACCGCCTTTTAATTTCTTCTATTTGCGGTGCAATAATTGATTGCACTTCCCGTTCCGCGTTTTGTATCTGCTGCGCTTTTTGATTAAACGGAAAGAGAATAATATAAATAAAAAGAGACAATAAAATCAAGGCAATTCCATAATCGCCGGTAATATCATAGACGCTCAAATATAAAAATTTATAAAGTTGTTCTAGTGGGTAAAAAATACTTTGCATTAATCTGTATCTCTTTTCATTTCATTTTGAATTCTGTTATTTGCTTCAATCAAGTAGTCAGCAATTACTTCGCCTGAATGGCCTAAATTGTAGATATTCCTTTTTCGAAAATCTAAAATAGCTTCATTGCTTTTTTGTTGAAGAACTTTCATTATAATTTGATCCAGATTATCAATTTCATTTTCTTGCAATGTATAACCGTAACCTATTTTTTGCATAGCTTCTTCAGTCCACGAAGAACCCAAATCCGCTATTTCAAATTCCTGTAAAGCTTCCTGCGTCATAGCTAAAGGTATCGTTATAAAAGGTTTTTGATAAGCCATAGCAAATTCGAAGCGAATTTCAGACACATCAGAAACTAAAATATCAGCAGCTTCAAATGATTTCGTAGCATCAGACTGATAATCCATTACAATATTATTATAATCTTTTAAGGCATATTCAACATTTTGCAGCAATTTTTTCTCAACTTTTAAAGACTGAGGATGTGGACGAAGGATCAAGTGAAATCCTTCGTCTGCCAGTTTCTTTATAAAGTCAAAACTATAGTAACTCAAGAAGCCTTTTTCACCCCAGGATGGTGCCAATAAGACCGTAACATTCCGAATAATTGAAAACTCTTTTCTAATGACAGTAGCATCATTACAATTAGCTTTTTGTATTAATTCTTCAATATGCGGTGAACCCGCCGGATACAGTTCCTTTTCTGGCAAATTTCTTATTTTTTCAATCTTTCTGATACTTGGGATTTGAAATTCTCCTGTTAACACATATGCATCATAATTATCTAACGCTCCTCTGTGCAAAAAAGCGACATCTCCAAAAGAATGTGGCATATATACCAGTTTTTTTATTCCCCTAGAACGAGGTATCGGATATCCTTCCGTTCCAATATTTGGCGTAGTTACTAACACAACATTTGCATTTAATTTACCGATTTTGACATAAGCGCTGTTACCACTCCCTATGTAATGATTGTCCATGAAGGGATTATCAATCATAAGACACGGATCCTTGCGGTCCATTGTGTAATAGGAAAAAAAGCATTGCCTTTCCATCAGCTTTTCAACGACAGGTTTAAATATTTTCCAATAGCTTTTTCCTTCGCAAAAAATAACAATCGAATTTTGGGCAGAGTTATCTACAGTATCAGGATATTCTTTTCTTTTGATTATTTTATAAAACAGACCCTTAATAAAATATAAAATTGTGCCCAATAAACTTAACGCAACATAAACCAGCGCATTTCCCGTTCCCGGATCCAGATATGCATAGGCAGTTGACGGAATAAAAAAGCATATAACCAGAAAAATATATACTTTTAATAAATTGTTATTCATTTTCTTATACCTGATAAAACAGTACTGTTATTGTCTTAAATAGAACTCATCAAATGATTTTTTATCACAAATACCATAATCAGAATAGTTAAACTCTGCTTTCTCACCTACAATTTTCCTGTACCAATTCATTGTTTCATCAATGTTAGGTGTGCAAACATTTGCAAACTTTGCGATTTGCTGAATTACTGCCAATCCATACGGAAAATCTGCCGTAAAGTAGCGCGAATGAAAATCCGGACTAAATTGACCATTCATTTCTATTGCCGGTGTTTTAATTCCCTTAAATGCTAATATACCGGATATTTTTTCTGTAAGTTCTCTCGGAGTAGAACTTTCGTAATGAATACGCAAAGACTTAACATAATCAAGATGATGTTCAGGAAGAGACCTACAAATGCTTTGGACTTCATCATCACATAACAAAAGCAGCTCTGATGACATATCATCCCAATCTTCATAAAAAAGAGGTAATGCTTTATAGATCTTGCCTGTAACATAATCATTAAATATACATCTTAATCTGGTTGTATGTAAGATTGGATTAGACGGGGTCATCGTCAAATTCAAAATTCCTGGAATAGAAATACATTTTTTATCAAATATAGAACTTATCAGGATACAACATTCTTGTGAAACTTTCGCAGGCAAAGAAGCTATGTGAAGCTCATCACGATAGCCAGTTGATTTAACCGTTTTTCCTTTTTTAATTAATCTGGCAATTGCAGGAACACGCTCCATAAGAAAAAAGGGATTTCCACGTGCTATGCACTTGTTAAAAGCACACTCACTCCCACCATTTCCTGGCACAACACCAATAATTGCCGCAGGATTTGCATATTGATAAATTGTACTGGCAATTCCATCCATTAAATTTGCCGGTAAGGTTATCATAATAAAGTCAGCATTATGAAAAGCTATATCAGGGTCATTCGTTGCGAATGAAATGTTACCTTCACACGTTGTTTTACCAGTTTCATCGACAATGTTAAGGTGCGTTTCAAATACACTTGGATCAGATGTATACATGGTTACATCCAAGCCTTGTGCTGCACAGTGTACTGCAAATTGTGTTCCTATGTTTCCTCCACCCACAATAGTTACATTCATTGAATATCACCCAGCTCAAATTTAACAGCTTTTATCAGCATATCATTCTCCGCAGTATTTCTTACTGCCAGTCTCAAATAATTCCTTCCGTTTGTCTTTGTCGTCAGTTCTTTAATTAAAAGATTATGGCGAACAAGAAGTGCTTTCAATAATTCTTGTGTAGAAATCGAATTTTCAAGTTCTACCATTATGAAATTGGCTTGCGAAGGAATAACTCGAATACCTTTTATTTTCGCAAGCTCTTTTTCAAAACGTTTACGCTCTGACTTCAATTTTATAAGAGCCGTTTCGTAATTCTTTTTGTATTTTTCTTCAATTTGCATGTAAAATTCAGCAAAAGAATTGATATTCCAAATGGCAACATCTTTTTGCAAAAATGAAATTGTTTCGGTATCCCCAGAAGCAAGAACGCCCAAACGCAAACCGGGAACACCATATGATTTTGATATGCTTTTCATAACGTAAAGATGTTTGTTTTTATTTAACAGATTTTGTTCAATCAATGTATTATTATCTTCATCAGCAAAATCTGCAAACGATTCGTCAATAATGATTTTTAAATTATTACTGTCAGCCCAATGAATAAGCTTAATTAAATCTGCTTTGGGAATATAATTACCACTGGGATTATCAGGATTCACAATAATAATATTTCGAATATCTTTATCGGAAAAAAACTGCATAATGTCATCTGCTGTATAGGAATAATCCCGATTGTCAGGAATATAGTTTACAGTTTGTTCTTTATAGTAACGGTTAGGATATTCATCAAAGGTTGGCCTGATAAAGCCGGTTTTTCCTTTAAGCAATCCCATCAGTGCCTTTATCAGTTCGGCAGCGCCATTACCCACTACTATATTATCAGAATGTACGCCAAAATTCTTAGCTGCCAGCAGACAGTTTACCCTCATACCGGAAGGATATGAAGTAAGTAAGGTATCAAAATTAGCACGTACTTCATCTTTCATTTTTTCCGGCGGATAATAAGGGTTTACAAGATAACAGAAATCTAAAAGTCTCGGATAACGCCAATAACCGCCGTAACGACTTTGCAGACGTTTTACCCTTTCAGTTTCATCTGACAAAAAAATAGATTCTGCAATATCCAAATCCTGGATATCATCTATTTCATACCAGCGTTGGCCAGTGAGACGTTTGGCTTTAATAACAGGTTTATCCAGCATAGTGATAACGCGCAAAACCTGTTCGTAATATTCGTTCTCGCCTAACGCAGACTGGTAAGCTTCCAAAAACGGAACATAATATTTATTCGAGAACTCTTTACTGAACTTGTAAACATTAACTGTTTTATAATAATCTTTAATTTCTTCAAACTCAAATTTACTACCCGGCACAAACGCTTCTATAGTATCGTCATCGGCTAACTTAACGCAAGTTCCATCCATCCAGGATTCATATTTATCTACTAAAGCCAGCGTATCACGTGAATCCGAAAGAAGTAAATCTAATACAGCACCTTCAAAAATCAAATCAGATTCAAAAAGCAATGTGTCCTCTCTGCAGAGCCATTCCTTAGCCAGTGCAAGTGAATAAATATTATTGGTTTTATCATAAACGGGATTATTGATATAAATAATAGGCGTCTCAATGCCAAGTGTATTTATGTAATTTATCAGTTTTTGTCCTTCGTAACCCACAACAATGACAATTCTTGAAAGATGATGTTTTTCAATTTGATGAAGCATACGATCAATCAAGGTTACACCATTAACCTTTATCATACATTTTGTATTATTTTCGGTTAGTTCCTTGAGTCGTTTCCCCATTCCTGCTGCTAAAATGATTGCCTGCATAATATATTACTCCAATTTAAATGCCCTTTCAACTTTGTCAAAAATTCTCCACGATTTATTGCGTTTTCCCTAATTATTAATTATACTAAAATTTTTGCCAGTTGGTAAAGAAAATACCATTGTTTTCATTATATATAGCGACAGTCTTTTCAAAATAATTTATCATAAACAAACGCGGTGGTTACTGCCACCGCATTGAATAACTCTCTCTTTACTTCTTGCTCCTACTCTTCCCCATCAACCTTAGGATCTCCAGATACAACCAAATCAGCGTTACGGTTAATCCGAATGCATAATATGGTTCATATTTTGCATCCACGCCCATTTCCACAGCCCGGGTCACCATTTCGTAATCGGCAAACAGGCGCATGATGGCTATGCAGATGATAATGAAGCTGACAATAATACCGGCCTTTGAGTTTTCGTGCAGCAGGGGCACGTTGGTATCAAAGGCAAACCAGGCTACCAGGTCGATCAGGTAAATGGTGGCAATGCCGGCTGTCAGGGTAAACACGATTTTCATGAATTTATCTGTTACTTTCACCAGACCGCTGCCGTACAACACAGCACAGGCAAAGGCGATGCCGAAGGTGCAGGTGGCGGCTTCCATGACGATGCCCGGATAGCGGCTCTCCAGCAGCATGGAGTACACGCCAATCAGGAAGCCTTCCAAAATTGCGTAAACCGGTCCCAGCAGGCTGGCCCGTTTTGGGAAATAGCTGATAAGCAAACCGACGCCAAGTCCGGCAAAGCTTAGCACGATAATACGGGGCGCAAACAGTTCCGGATGCTGCCAGGCCATCATGGCGGCTGAGACAACAAAGCCCAGATACAGCAAGGTAATCAGGGCAATGCCCTGGACGGTAGCGCCGGTGCCGCGCAGAGCTGTTGTGTTTCTTGTCAGTACAGGATTAGTCATGGCATAGCTCCTTTCTGATTATTCTTTACCTGTTATTATAGCACAAACAAGCTAAAAATGCAGTTTTCCTCCCCCCTGGTCGTTAAAACGACCAACCTTAAAGTGCAAACCCGCATGAATACTAAGGTTAAGGTGTCCCACCTCTTAATATATAAAGGTAAAGTCTTTATTGGAAGCTTTGGCTGTAGAAATGACTGTTTGTCAGTGCATTTCAACTGCCGGAAGAGGCGTGATTCAGGTTTTCCCCTGCCGGAGCCGTGTAAGCATAAAAATACAGCCTGCAGGTTTTTCTCCGCCTGCAGGCTGCACTTTCTTTTACTTTTTCTTTTTCCCCAAATACGCCTCTTTAATCTCTTCGTTTTCCAGCAGTTCCCTGCCGCTGCCCTCCATCTTGATACGTCCCGTTTCCAGCACGTAAGCATGGTGGGCCACCTTCAAGGCCATGTTGGCGTTCTGTTCTACCAGCAGCACCGTGGTGCCGCTTTCGTTAATGCGCCGGATGATGTTGAAGATTTCTTTGATGACCAGAGGCGCCAGCCCTAAGGAGGGTTCATCCATCATAATCAGTTTGGGGCGGCACATCAAGGCGCGGCCCAGGGCCAGCATCTGCTGCTCGCCGCCGGACAGGGTGCCGGCCATCTGCCAGTTCCGCTCCTCCAGCCGGGGGAAGAGTTCGTAGATACGTTGGATGTCCTTGAGGATACCGTCTTCATCTTTGCGCAGGTAAGCACCGATGCGCAGGTTCTCCAGCACAGTCAGGTTGGGGAACACCCGCCGCCCTTCCGGTACTAACGTAATGCCCCGGGTCACAATGTGCTGACTGTTCAGGCCTTTTAAGTTTTCTTCATTGTATTCCACAGAACCGCTCCGGGGTTTCTCCAGCCCCATGATGGTACGCAGCAGGGTGCTCTTCCCTGCCCCGTTGGCGCCGATCAGGGTGACGATCTGTCCTTCGGGTACGTCTATGGAGATGCCTTTCAGGGCTTCAATGCCGCCGTAGGCCACAACCAGGTCTCTGACTTTAAGCATCTTCATCCTCCCCTAAGTACGCCTTGATAACCCGCTCGTTGTTCTGGATAGCAGCCGGGTCGCCGGTGGCGATGGTGGTGCCGAAGTCCAGCACGTAGATGCGGTCGGAAATCTCCATGACCAGATCCATGTGATGTTCGATCATGAAGATGGTCAGCTTGAACCGGTCCCGGATCTGCCGGATAAAGTCTGTCAGTTCCGCGGTCTCTTTCGGGTTCATGCCCGCTGCCGGTTCGTCCAGCAGCAAAAGCTGCGGTTCCGTTGCCAATGCTCTTACAATTTCCAGGTAACGCTGCTTACCGTAGGGCAGGCTGCTGGCTTTTTCGTTCCGCACATCCCACAGTTTAACTTCTTTCAGCAGCCGTTCCACGTCGGCCCGCATGGCTTCTTCTTCTTTTTTGTAGCCCGGCAGCCGTAAGGTGGCGGACACAAAATTGGATTTTAAATGCAGGTGCTTGGCAATCAGTACATTTTCATACACACTCAGGTCTTTGAAGAGACGAATGTTCTGGAAGGTGCGGGCAATGCCCAGCTGCGCGATCTCGCTGGGCTTTTTGCCGGTGATGTCAATTTCCTGCCCGTTTGTTTTGGTATAGATTACCCGCCCTTTGGTAGGTGTGTACACGCCGGTTATGTCGTTGAAGGCCGTGGTCTTGCCCGCGCCGTTAGGTCCGATGAGGGCAATGATTTCGTGTTCTTTTACAACAATATTCAGATCGTTGACGGCAATGACGCCTCCAAACTGCATGGTCACATGCTCGGTACGCAATACGGTCCGGATCATTTACCCTGCACCCCCTTTTTTCGGAAGCCTGCCAGCGGGTGCTTCACAAAGTGAATTATTTTTTCCCAGGTGAGTTCGTTGGTGCCCATGATGCCGTGGCGCCAGAACAGCACGCAAATCATCAGCAGGATAGAGAACACTACCATGCGCAGGCCCGGACGGAACAGGGGGATGGCGACTCCCATCAGCTCCAGCGGTTCGTCAAAGACGCGCAGGTATTCCAGTCCCGCAGTAACGATGATGGCGCCGAACATGCTGCCGGTAACGGAGCCCATGCCCCCCAGCACGATGATCAGCAGGAAGTTGTAGGTTAAGGTAAATAAGAAGTTTTTGGGATCTACCGTACCCAGCAGGGCGCCATAGAGGCCGCCGCCGATGCCGGCGAAGAAAGCGCTGACCATAAAGGCCAGGTTTTTGTGGTAGAACAGGTTGATGCCCATGGCTTCCGCCGCAATCTCATCTTCCCGGATGGCTTTGAAGGCACGGCCGTAGGAAGAGTTCAGCAGCAGTGTGATGAGCACATAGGAAATGGCCGTAGCCAAAAAGATGTACCGCACATCGTTCAGGGGCGGAATGTTCTTGATGCCCAGGGCCCCGTTGGTGATGCTGGTAGCGTTGGTGATGATGATGCGGATGATCTCCGAGAAACCTAAGGTGGCAATGGCCAGATAATCGCCCCGGAGCCGCAGTACCGGCGTGCCGATGAGACCGGCTATACCGGCGGCCAGCACACCTCCCAAAATCAGCGCCATCCACAGAGGCATGTACACGTTGACTAGATGGGGGTTCATGGGGATGGCATAGAACACGTCCGCCCGGAGTTCCACCGGTACGGTGAAGATGCCCACCATGTAGGCCCCGATGGCCATGAAGCCCGCCTGCCCTAAGGAGAACTGTCCGGCAAAGCCGTTGGTCACGTTCATGGACAGACCGATGATGGCGTAGATGAGACACAGGTTCACGATACGCCGGATATAAGAATCTACTTCTGCCTGCACAAAGCACGCCAGGCCGAACAAAACGACCAGAGCGGCAAGGGTGAGCATGATGTTTCGTTTATTATGATTCATGATTACACCTTCTCTGTCGTTTTTTCGCCTAATAAACCGGTGGGTTTATAGAATAAGATCAAAATCAGCACAATGAAGGCAAAGGCGTCCCGGTAGCCGGAGAACTGGGGGAAGAAAGCTACAATCAGGATTTCGCCCATACCCAGGATAAAGCCGCCGATCACGGCGCCTTTGATATTACCGATGCCGCCCACCACTGCTGCGATGAAGCACTTCAGGCCCGGCATAACACCCAGATACGGCGTGATACCGGGATACCGGATGCCCCACATAATGGCGCCGACGGCTGCCAGGGCGGAGCCAATGGCAAAGGTAATGGAAATGATGTTGTCGATGTTGACACCCATGACCCGGGCAATTTCATAGTCCTTGGACACGGCCCGCATGGCCATACCGGTCTTGGTATGGTTGACAATGTGCAACAGGATGCACAGGCAGATTACCGTTACTACAGGAATGAACAGGCAGATGGCCTGGATCTTTATGCTGCCCACAGTGATGATACTGGACAGGAACGGAATCTCCGGGAAATTCATGGGACGGCCACTGAAAATATAGTTAGCCAGATTTTCCAGCAGGAAAGAAGCGCCGATAGCGGAAATCAGTACAGAATTCTTTGGCGCGTCCCGCAGGGGACGGTAGGCTGAGCGTTCTA
The DNA here is from genome assembly GCF_902793885.1 of uncultured Succiniclasticum sp. Classification (NCBI taxonomy): domain Bacteria; kingdom Bacillati; phylum Bacillota; class Negativicutes; order Acidaminococcales; family Acidaminococcaceae; genus Succiniclasticum; species uncultured Succiniclasticum sp. The sequence goes on along the minus strand of NZ_CADBFF010000013.1, from coordinate 58,367 downwards.
TGGTTACACCCAACAATGCTGTGGCGATGATGGTGCCGATAAAGGTCAGGTACCAGGGAATGTGGAAGGCCGTGATGCCGAAAAAGGCAAAATAACAGGCCATCATGACGATATCCGCGTGGGCGAAGTTGATCATCAGCAGGATGCCGTACACCATGGTGTAGCCGATGGCGATGAGAGCATACAGACTGCCCAGGGAAATACCGTTGACCATATGCTGGGCAAAGCTTGCCGCAGTCATATTGGCTATCGCTTGAAAAAGCTCCATGTGTTACACCTCAAATAAAAGGATAGCCGGTTCATCTGCCTGCCAGAGATAACCTTACAGGCACAGGGAACCGGTATACCTAAAAATACCTGCTTCCCCCGCAGGGAGGGAAGCAGGGCATAAACGGGAATTAAACTATCGGGTTAGTAAGCAAAACCGATTATTTGGCTTTCAGATCTCCCGGGTTAACCATATCGATGTAGGTGAATTTGCCGTCTTTAACCGTTTTGATAACCGCAGACTTGATGGGGTCGCCGTCAGCGTTCAGCGTGGTCTTTCCGGTGGTGGTTTCCAGATCTTTGGTAGAAGCGATGGCATCGCGGATCTTCTTGCTGTCTTCTACGCCGGCAGTCTTCATAGCGTTCAGAGCGATCAGGTAGGAGTCATAAGCCAGAGCTGTCAGACCGCCAGGCTGTTCGCCCTTGTATTCTTTGGCATACGCGTCCAGGAATGCCTTGGCTTCCGGAGTGGCTGCCTTGGTGCTGTCAAATGCGCTGGAGAACGTTACGCCGTCCACGTCTTTGCCGCCAACGTTGACAAAGTCCTGGGTCTCCCAGGTGTCGCCGCCCATGAAGGGAACTTTGATACCCAGCTGACGGGCCTGTTTAACCAGCAGTGCGGATTCGGTGAAGTTGCCGGGTGCGAAAACCGCGTCCGGGTTCTTGGCTTTCAGGTTGGTGAGCTGTGCGGTGAAGTCTTTGTCGCCGGTCTGGTAGTTGGCGATATCAACCACGCTGCCGGGGCCCGCCAGTTTTTCAAAGGCTTCTTTGAAGAATTTGGCCAGACCTACAGAATAGTCATTGGAAACTTCCTGCACGATGGCAACTTTCTTGGCGCCTTTCTTGAAGGCATAGTTAGCCATAACGGTGCCCTGGAACGGATCGATGAAGCAGGCGCGGAAGTAGTACTCGTTGCCTTTGGTAACCTGGGGGTTGGTGCAGCTGGTGCCGATGGCCGGAACCTTGCTGTCTTTTACGATGTTACCGGCTGCCATGGACAGGGAAGAACCGTAAGAACCCAGGATAACTTTAACTTTATCTTTTTCAATGAGACGGGCTACTACGTTGGCAGATTCTGCTTTATCGGATTTGTTGTCTGCAATGACCAGTTCAATCTTTTTGCCGTTGATTTCCGGATGCAGTTTGTTGGCCAGTTTGATACCGCGGAGTTCCAGTTCGCCGCCGGCTGCGTTATCGCCGGTCAGGGGCAGGAACACGCCAACTTTAACAGCGCCGGCAGCTGCCGCCGGTTTTTTCTCGTCAGCTTTTTTCTTGTCTCCGCCGCCGCAACCTGCAACCAGGCTCAGGGCTACTGCGGAAGCTAACAATGCAGATACAAATTTTTTCGTTTTCATAACTAAATCGCTCCTTCTTCTTTGTTGTTTTTTAAGGAGGCGCTGATTAATCAGCGTTTCCTTACTTTTGCAGAGTGCTGCGTTTTGGAAAAGGCAATGCTGTAAACCGTGAGGACATCACAAGATACACTGACATTGTCTCTTACCGCCACTTAAACAAAAAATGCACTCTCATTTGACATATGTGCATTATAGCATTTTTGGGCGCACAAGGCAACACCGCAGAAAATGTAACAAAATCATTTTTATTTTTAAAATTTAGCAAACAATTGTGAAAGAAAGATACAAGTCGTGTGTTTTACAGAAAGATTTTTATTGTTTTAGTTCACTCGTAAAATACATTTCAGGGAACTCATTGTGGACATGTGCACCCCAGAAAAACAAATCATTTTTATTTTTCATGTTAAAAATTATCTTTTTACGAAATAAAAGAAAAAACAACAGCAGGATATGTTTTTCCTGCTGCTGTATTGCATGTATTAAGATGTAATTTTTGGCAAAAACAAATGACCGATGGAAAACTGTTTTAAAAATAAATTACTTTTTTATTCTCCTTTTCCTTTAAACAGCTGGTTCGCATAATCCACAGCGGCTACGGCGTCGGGGGCGTAACCGTCCGCGCCGATGGTGTCCGCGTATTCCTGTGTCATGACGGCGCCGCCCACCAGGATTTTTGTATTGGTCTTTCGGCGTAACGCCTGAATGGTATCTTCCATGGCGGCCACGGTAGTGGTCATGAGAGCGGTGAGGCCCACCAGCTTTGCGTGATGCTTTTCTACGGCTTCCACCACGGATTCGGCAGGCACATCTTTGCCCAGGTCCACCACATGGTACCCGTAGTTTTCCCACAGCACTTTGACAATATTTTTGCCGATGTCATGAATGTCGCCTTTAACTACGGCCAGTACGATGGTATCACCCGGAGAAGCATCGGAGTCGGAACTGTTTCCTCCTGCGGAGGCTGTTGCTGTGTTGTTCTGCGCAGCACTCCCCTGCATCTGCTTTTTGATTTCATCAAAGGCAGCTTTGGCTGCATCCGCCGCCATCAGTAGCTGGGGCAGGAACAATGTCTTTTTGCCAAAGCCTTCCCCTACCGTGTTCAGCGCCGGAATAATAAACTGATTGATGACTTCCAGCGGCGCTTTCTGTTCTTCCAGCAGTTTTTTCGTGGCAATGCCGCTCTGCTCCACCAGGCCTTTCACGATGGCGTCGTACAGGGTGTACTCCGACACCTTCACAGCCGTTTTATGCTGGGGTGCGTCCGCATACCGGGCCACAAACTCCTTGCAGCCTTCGTCAGCTCCGCTTAAGGCACAGTATGCGTAATAAGCTTCCATCATACGCCCGCTCTGGGGGTTCATGATGGCGGAAGACAGCCCCGCCGCCAGGGACATGGCAAAAAACGCACTGTTCACCGCGTCCCGGTTGGGCAGGCCGAAGGAAATATTGGACACGCCCATCACCGTATGGATGCCTTTTGCTTTCAGGGCTTGAATCACCGCCAGATCAATGGCCGGGTTGCGGCTGTCGGTGCTCACGGTCAGGGCCAGGGGATCGATGATAATATCTTTTGCTTTGATGCCGTACTGCGCTGCTGTTTTGATAATTTTATCCGCAATGGCCAGACGTCCTTCTGCTGTATCCGGGATGCCGTTTTCATCCAGGCACAGACCTACCACGGCCGCACCGTACTTCTTCGCCAGCGGGAACACGTTATCCATGGATTCCTGTTTGCCGTTGACAGAGTTCAGCAACGGTTTACCATTGTACAGGCGAAGGGCTTTCTCCATGGCTTCATAATTGGAAGTGTCAATTTCCAGCGGAACGGGAGTAACGGCCTGCAGGGCAGTCACGGCGTTGCATAATGTTTCCGTTTCGTTCAGGCCCGGCAGTCCGGTGTTCACATCCAGAATATGGGTTCCATTGTCCAGTTGTTCCAGTCCCAGGCGGCAGACATAGTCCATGTCTCCGTTGCGCAATGCTTCTTTTAATAAGGGCTTGCCCGTAGGATTGATCCGCTCCCCGATAAGGACAGGCTTTTTACCGAAATATACCGGGGCGCCGTAACCGGCAACAGCGGTGATGGAACTGTATTTTTCTTTCTTATTATTTTTATATGCCGGTGAAACAGTTCCTTCATTTATTGCCGCTGCAGCATCATCTGCAATGATTACTTTCGCTTCTTTACCATCTGTATTTATTATTTCCGAAACAGCATGCAGGGGCATCGGCTTCAGGCCCTTGGTCCGCTCTGCAACCAGACGGATGTAATCAGGATTTGTGCCGCAGCACCCGCCTAATACGGCGCCGCCTTCCCGGTACACGTCCAGCATGTAGTCCGCAAATTCTTCCGGGCCGGTAGTGAATACCGTTTTTCCATCCTTTTCCACCGGCAGCCCTGCATTAGGGTTGGCAATAAGAGGCAGATCCGTAACGCGGCGGGCACGGGGCAGTAGTTTAGCTACCAGGTCCGGTCCCAGTCCGCAGTTGAAACCCACGGCGTCCACGCCTAACCCTTCCGCCATCAGCACCGCCGTTTCTACATCCGCTCCGTTCAGCAGCTTGCCGTCCCTGTCAAAAGTAAATGTCACGAAGACAGGCAGGTCACTGTTCTCTTTTGCCGCAAGTATGGCGGCTTTGGCTTCGTAACTGTCGCTCATGGTTTCTACCAGAACCAGGTCGGCATTGGCCTTCACCCCGGCACGGACCTGTTCCGCATACAGAGCCACAGCCTCTTCAAACTGCAGGTCTCCGTAAGGCGCCAGCAGTTTACCCGTGGGCCCCAGGTCCAGCGCCACAAACTGTTTATTCAAATCCAAAGACATGAACAGTTTATCTTGCGGTTTTGAAACAGCGAATTCTGCACCTGAGTCAGAGCAGACAGCACCTGCTTGTTCCCTGGCTACACCAGTCTGAATGCTTCTCCTGTCGTTGCACTCTTCAGCCACCCTGGCAAAGGCAACTCTCGCATTTTTAAAAGCCGCCAGCACCACGTCCTCTACGGAATACCCGGATCCTTTCATCTTTAAGGCATTGGCGCCAAAAGTATTGGATTTTAAAATGTTGGCTCCGGCCCTTACGTAACTGGCATGGATCTCTGCCACCACATCACCGTGAGTGATGTTCCACACCTCCGGCAGTTCCCCGGGTTTCAGCCCGGCCGCCTGCAGGCGCGTACCCATGGCCCCGTCAAAATATAAAATTTCTTTTCCTAAAAAATCAAGGATAGACATACCGCATCCTCCACACAGCGTTTTAAGGAAAAACAAATTCCCTGCAACTTTGCAACAACAGCTTACCATTAAAACATAAACAACTTTATAAAACTATTTTTGCCTGAACTCGCAGTCGATCTTATTGCAGTGCAGGCATTTGTTATTTGTATTTGAAAAATAATTATCTGTTTGATTACAATAAAACTTTTTGAAAAAAGTTTTTCCAGATTTATCCTTTTGTACTTTATTTTCTTTTACGTCATCTTCCGTAATTGCCATTACCGCCGTCACAGATTTCACCGGTGCCATCATGCAGCTTTCCGTCAACGTGAGGCCAATGGTATGGGCACAGTCCAGCACCGGGAACAAAATCTTCTGTTCCTCCAGCGCCCAGTCACCGTATCCGGGAGAAAAACGCCACTTCAGTTTCTTCCCTTCTGGCAACTGCTTCTGCAGTTCCACGCAGCAATCATCACAGTACGTTTCAATCAGCGCCGCCGCCACAGCCTGACCGGCCCCGGCCTCCGCCACACTGGTCAGCGCCATACGCCGCAGCGCAATATCTACACGGCTCCCTAACGTCGCCCCAAACAGAAACAGTTCCGTTGCCGCCCCCACATACCGGGCCAGCGCCTTGCTGTGAAACACAGTGCCGTTATCTAACACTACAGACTCCACGTCCGCCCTGCATCCAAACCGCTTCACCGTAAACCGGGGCTGCAGTTCATTTTTCAGCTTTATGTACGCTGCGTCGATGACTGCTTCAGCCACCTCATCATCCGGCTTAGCCCGATAGTATCGTAATGCTTCTTTTTTGTTAAATTGAATCTGTTCTTTCACCATACTCATTTAAATAACTATGTACAAAAATGTTGTGGATAGGAAAAGACAGAAGCAAACTGTAGGAAACGATTGCGTTATTTTATGAGACGAAATGAACCGTTGTGGCGAGACTGTCTGAGGGGCGCAGCCCCGAGTTTCGAAGCCACAGGCTCATAAGTCCATAAAATAGCAATCGTTGACGTGTTTGCGATGTCTTTTCCTAACAAAACAATTATAGATTATTTTACTATGCAGGAAAGATTCTGCAATATCCCGCCAATAATCTCCGGCCGGTTCATCGTATAAATATGCACATCCATGAATCCGTTGGCCAGCAGATCCAGCACCTGAGCCGTGGCATAATTAATCCCCGCCTGCTTCATGGCCTCCGGATCGTCCCCGTACTTTTCCACAATGGCTCGGAAACGCAACGGCAGCTTGGTTCCGCTCAGCTTACAGATATGCTGTATCTGTTTCGCATTGGTAACAGGCATCACCCCGGGCACCACCGGCACCGTAATACCGTGTGCCAGCAGCCGGTACATATAATTGTACATCACATCATTGTCGAAGAACATCTGGGTCACCAGAAACTCCACGCCGCTGTCTACTTTTATTTTCAGTTTTTCAATATCATCATTGAGACCGGCGCTTTCCGGATGGCCTTCCGGGTAGCAGGCGCCGCCCACACAAAAATCACCAAAAGATTTGATTTTCTTAGCCAGATCACTGGCATGCTGATACTCCGCATGCTCCAGCGATGTCCCTTCCGGCAGGTCGCCCCGCAGCGCCAGGACGTTGTCAATCCCCTTTGCCTGCAGCTGCTTCAGCATGGATTCGATGCCCTGATCATCCGCATTGATGCAGGTAAAATGCGCCATGGAAGGAATGCCGCATTTATGTACCTCTGCCGCCACAGCCACCGCTTCCCCAGCATTGGACCCGCCGGCCCCGTAGGTCACGCTGATAAAAGAAGGCTTCTGTTCCGCAATGGTATCTACAATTTCCAACGCATTAGCCAGCTGACTTCCCTGTTTAGGCGGAAACAGCTCGCAGGACACGCCCGGTTTTGTTCCTTTTAAAAGATTGATGATTTTCATAGAAACGCCCCTCTCCTTAAAGAACTGCTCAAAAAGATTTCTTCACAGTTCCTGCTCATAGTTTACCAATGATATTATCACAATTTTAGCAGAAACCTTTCAATTTTTCGAACAACTTAGAAAGATATTTTTCTAAAAGTTAAAATTACAATTGAACTGTATCAAATATAACACCTTTCAGAAATAATAAAAGCGCCGGACTTATCGTTTTCAAAATTTCTTTGTAATGAAAACGGTTCAGTCCGGCACTCACATTCGGTAAACTCAAACTGTTAAATCTGTCCAATCGCTTTCAGGATCAGCTGGGCGATGATAGCGGAACCGATATAGGTACCGATGAATACCACGCAGCTTACCACAACGATACGCCAGCTGCTTTCCGCAAAAACGTCAAGGTCTTTGCAGATCGCCACACCGGCATAGGCCAGGATGGGGGTACAGAGCTGCATAAAACCAACCTTGGATACTGCTGCCGAGATGGCGGCCGCGCAAGGCACTCCGGGAACGGTCAGGATACAGCCGATGGTTACCACGTAAGCAACGCCGGGGATGCCGCCGGGAATCACTTTGCCCAGCCAGATGCCCACAAAAGCCAGGGCAATCAGGAACAGCATGCCGGGAATGGCTTCCACAAAACCGTTTTTCGTTCCCACTACGTTAGCAATTAATGAAAGGAAGCCGCAAATTAATAAAACACCTAAGGTTTCACTCATCTTCATTTTGCTTCACCTTCCTTTCCTTCTTCCAGATTCTTAATCACAGGGGGTTCCGGATCCACACCGTATTTCATGCGGTAGGATTTTCTGTACAGCCATTCTGCGAAAGGCAGGGCCATCCAGATACTCATGTACAGGCCGTCCAGACCGGACAGCATGTTGGAGGCGGCGCCGAACGCCGCAATCTGGTCTGCCATCTGAGGGAACATGGCGGACAGGGAACCTACGGCTGCAGTCATCATACTGGCAGAGCCTACACCGGCAGCCATAGCCAGGGCGTAAGGATGGAACGGCAGGTATGCCGCCGCCAGGCTGGCCATCAGACCGAAGAAGATGGTACCGATAACCGTACCGCAGATGTAAACGCCCATAACACCGCGGCCTTCCGGGCCGTCCAGACCGAACCGTTCGCCGATAAGGGCTACGTTCGGTTCACGGGCTACGGAGTGGGCAGCGCCGATGGCTTCCCGCTTCAGCCCTACAAACACTGCCAGGGGAACACCGATGATGATGGTGCCCAGGTTACCGAATTCCTGCAGGATCAGTGCAGGAGAAGCCGCCAGGATCTTCGGCAGGCTCGGACCTACCAGGGTACCGTACCGGGCCATCAGCAGCATCAGGGTAACGCCTAACAGCGAGCTGGCTGTTTTGACATTCTTTTCAGAGGAGATTTTCGTAAACCGGGGCGCTGTCGCTACGCCCATCAGCAACGCGTACATCATGGGCAGCAGCACGATTTTGCCGACACCCACCGTGATGGAAATGTTGCCGATTTTTTCCGCCACAACGATCAGGATGAGAACGATGAGATGGAGACGGAAATCTTTCATTTCACTCACTTCCTTAACAATAATTTTTTATAATCGCAGAGAAACCAAAAAGATAAATTATGATAACACAATGAATTTTGCTTCTCTGAAATTATTTTGGAAAAACTTATTTAGAAAAATAAGAATCGCACTTGGCAATGTATTCTTCTTTGGTCAGCAGCGGTTTGTTATCCGCCAGGATCTTTTTCGCACAGGCCGCGTCATCGTACAACAGGTCCACGATCATGCGGGCAAAGGCTTTGGCCGGGGTAATCACCGCCGCGTCAAAATCCGTCACGGTAAAGTCTTTGGTGTGGAGAGCTCCGTCCGTACCGCCGATGAACGGATGGATGGCCGGCATGAGATGGGACACATCCCCCATGTCAGTAGAAGCACTGAAGTGACCGGAATCCACAATCTCTGTTTCCGGAGAGAACTCTTTCACGTTTGCCACGAACAGGTCGTTCATCTCTTTGCAGCAGTGGAGGGGCAGCATGCCCGGCAGAGTTTCCACAATGGTTTGGGCGCCTACGGCGTCGCCGCCGGCTTTCAGGGCCGCGTCCACCCGTTTGTGGGTGTTGTCGATAGCTTCCATGGTAGCGGCACGCACATACAGTTCCATGCGCACGTCCGCGGGCACGTTGTTCACCAGGTCGCCGCCTTTGGTGATGATGGGATGTACCCGGATGATGTCCTGCTCACGGAAAGTCTCCCGCAGGGCGTTGATGCCCATGAGACCCAGGCAGGCCGCGTTCAGGGCATTGATGCCTTCGTGGGGAGCATTGGCTGCGTGAGCAGACTTGCCGATATACTGCACGGTCTTTCCTACAAACCCGTTGCTGGAACTACCGATGGCCACCGCCTTCTGGGGCATGTTGGCCTGGGAGTGCATCATCATGGTCATGTCGATGTCGTCAAAGTGGCCTTCGTAAATAAGCTGGCCCTTGCCACAGATATAATGCAGTTTCCCCTGCTCCCGCAGGCTCTTCCGGTAGGTAATTTCCACATATTCTTCTGCCGGAACGGAGAAGAACACGGCATCACCTGCCAGTTCCTTCATGACGCCGGATTTGATGATACCGGTGCAGGCCGCCAGCATGACAGAAGTCTGGAGGAAATGGCCGCAGGTGTGGGCCGCTCCGGTAAGAGGATCCGCTTTGGGACTGTCCGGGGTACCGATGGCATCCAGTTCCGCCAGCACCGCCACGGAAGGTCCGGGCTTACCGCCTTTGACCCGGCTTTTGACACCGGTGAGGGCCAGGCCGGTCTGAGGATCCAGACCTAAGGACCGCATATAGTCTTCTACTTTTTTTGCCGTTTTGGTTTCCTTAAAGCCAAGCTCCGGTTCGCTTTCAATGCACAGGGCCAGCTTTTCGATGTCAGCCTTTGCCGCATCGATGGCACTGCAGACCGCAGCTTTCAACGCTTCTTTATCCATGGGAATCAGCTCCTTTGAATTATGGTTCAATCCGTGCTAACCTGTACAACCGTTCTCTTTGTACAGTGGTTCACTTCTGCATAGTTTCTCCAGACCAAATTACAGCCTGATGAGATCTGCAAAATCATTCAGTGAAATATCATATATTTCCATTTGTCCCGTTGCAGATTGCTTGTTTACAGCAGCCGGACCGGACTCACCGGCAGGCGTCCCCTTGGAAGTTTCAGCAGCTTTGCCAGCCGCTCCGTCCACAGGCAACCGTTTCGCTCCGGACGCTCCCGAATAAAGGATGATGCCCAGATTATAATGGTCGTCCACATAGAAGTTTTCCTGACCGGTAATCGTAACGGGAGTGGGTTCCGAAACATTCTTTCCTTTAATATGTCTGATAAGGCGGGCCCTTCCCTTCTGCTGATACCCGATCAGTGTCTGTAAACGGGAAGCGTAATCTGCGTTGGCATCAAACAGTTCTTTCAATTCCATTAAATGCCCGTCTTTTAAATCAAAATTCATGGCTTTCCAGACGATTACGTCACCGGCGCCGCCAGTATACGTTTTTGTTTTAAGGATCACAGAATAAAACGTATCTTTGGCAGCTTTGACTTCATACTCATTGCGTACATACCAGGAAGCAGTCACTCTGCCCGCCGTATTCTTATCCACAATCTTCTTATCCGTATATTTGACCAGATCCGTATTATAACGCAGCATCTCACCTAATTCACGGGGATCTGCGTGAGTACTTTCAAAGGTCTCTATTTCCTCCTTGGACATAATCTGCTTCATCTGTGAATTCACATACGATAACACCGCCTTGTTCACTATGTTATCGACTTGTTTTCCCCCGACGGAACCGGAAATATATGGTACCGCGACATTGACAATTCCCGATCTTGTCCGATTCTCTTTCACAGACAGTTCCGCTGCCATAGCGGGAAATGCCATAAAAACCAAAACCGTAACCATGGATAACAACGCTGTAACTCTTTTTACCGTTAACATAGTAACACCCTTTCAAAAATCATCCTTATCATTTTATTTTCATTTGTCACAATGAGTTCATTCCATAGTAGCCAGTGACCCATATTATCTTAAATTATAACATAAAGCGTCCATAAAATAAATTCGTAACGCATGTATACATTGCGCTGTAAAAACAAAAAAGACAGGCTGTGAACCTGTCCGTCGTTTCTGTCTTTAATTGGTGGGCGCTAACGGGATCGAACCGCTGACATTCTGCTTGTAAGGCAGACGCTCTCCCAGCTGAGCTAAGCGCCCAAAAAAAATATGGTGACCGGTAGCGGATTCGAACCGCTGATACCGCCGTGAAAGGGCGGTGTTGACCAACCGGCCACATTGGCTCCACCAGTAGGGCTCGAACCTACAACCCTTCGGTTAACAGCCGAATGCTCTACCATTGAGCTATGGTGGAATTAGCTCGCAGTCTTAACGACTACGTGAGTTATATTACCACAATCACAAGACCTTGTCAACAACTTTTTTAAGATATTTTTCAGAATCATGCTTATGTATTTTCCAAGCGCTTTCTGAAAATGCAAAAAACCTGTCAGGAAACACAGTCGAACCAGGTCGATAACCGGCATAACCGGTTTACTCGGCCAGCACTTTTACCACAATCTTCTGCACGGCGCAGCCGGCGTGCAGGGCATGGCAGCCGGGACGGTGCAGTTCCCAGGGAAAGAAGATGGCAAAGACGCCGTCGCCCAGGGTAACGCTGTCTTTTTCTCCCGCATCCGCGTAGAAGAGAAGATCGCGTTCCGCAGCGTAATCTTCTATGACTTTATGGGTATCTGCTTTGGCAGTGTAATAAATCTTTTCCGTACCTTCCCCCAGATACTGTACATCAATGTAGGCATTGTGACTTTCCGGCTTTTTGCTGTCTTTGGGTTCTGTCGTGTAACGGTCCACCCGGGCAAAGACCTTGTCTCCGTCCAAATGATATTCACCGTTCTTCACGTTGGTAAAATCTGTTTCCGCAATGTATTGCAGGGCGGTCCCCAGACGTTGGGATACATACGGCAAAAGTTTCGCAATGTCTTTTTTATTACCGGTAATCATGGTGTTTCCTCCTTGTGCGTCATACTTAATCTGCTACTGTTTCGACGAAGCATTGGCAGGGAAACCCACCTCCCACTCCTCAGTGTGCCGCGCATCGCTACGCTCAGCGTGACTTCCTTCGTCGACTGGGACCCTCCCGGGTTGCCCGGCCACTATTAACCAGAATACTAAAGCGTTTTTTATATTGTACCACAAAATTTTTCTGTACAAAAGCAACCTGTATAGGATAGAATAGGCATATATTTTTTTATGCATACGCGTACAGGAAACGGCAGAGGCCGTTTGCTTTTTGAAGTCTTAGTATTACAGGGGGACCTATGAGCTTTTTAACCGTAAGTCACGTAAGCCATTCCTTCGGCGGGCGCCAGATTCTGGAAGATGTTTCCTTCAAACTGGAAAAAGGGGAACACATCGGCCTGGTGGGCGCCAACGGGGAAGGCAAATCTACTTTTTTTAATCTGATCACCAACAACCTGCTGCCTGACGACGGCCAGATCACCTGGCCCGGCAAGATCAAGGTAGGCTATCTGGATCAGATGAGCAGCCTGGAAAACGGCAAGACCATCCGGGACGTGCTCCGCACGGCTTTCAATGAAGATTTTGCCGCCGAGCAGGAAATGCTGGAGCTGTACGACAAAATGGCAGAGGCGGATGAAGATACCATGAACAAAATGCTGGCCCGGGTAGGCGAGATTCAGAGCCGCCTGGAGCACAGCGGTTTTTACTCCCTGGACAGCCAGATTGAAGACTTTGCCAACGGCCTGGGCCTGGGAGATATCGGTCTGGACAGGGATGTAGCAGATCTTTCCGGCGGACAGCGCAACAAGGTACTGCTGGCCAAGCTGCTGTTGCAGGATTCCGATATTCTGCTGCTGGACGAGCCCACCAACTATCTGGATGTGGAGCACATCCGCTGGCTCACCCGCTTCCTGCAGAATTACGAAAACGCTTTCATCCTCATCTCCCATGACGTAGCCTTTTTAAATGACGTAGCCAACGTAATTTATCATCTGGAAGGCTGTCAGCTGACCCGTTACACCGGGAACTATGACAAATTCCAGGAACTGTACCAGATCCACAAGGCCCAGCTGGAGGCCGCCTACGTGCGGCAGCAGCAGGAAGTGGCGAAGCTGGAAGATTTCATTGCCCGGAACAAGGCAAGAGTCGCTACCACCGGCATGGCCCGCAGCCGTCAGCGCCAGCTGGACAAGATGGAGATGATCGAGAAGCCCACAGAACGGCCTAAGCCTCACTTCCGTTTTCAGCCTGGCCGAACTCCCGGGCGCTTTCTGGCAGAAGCGGAAGATCTGGTGCTTGGTTACGACAGCGCCCTGACCCGTCCGGTTTCCTTTAAGCTGGAACGCAACAAAAAAGTGGCGGTGCGGGGCGTCAACGGATTGGGCAAGACTACCCTGCTGAAAACGATTTTGGGTATGATCCCCCCCTTTGCGGGAACCATACGCCAGGGAGATTTTCTGCAGCCCGGTTACTTTGAGCAGGAAGAACGTGTCAAAAACGAAAAGACCGCTTTGGAAGACGTGTGGGATGCCTATCCCGGTCTGACCAATGCGGAAGTCCGCGCCGCTCTGGCAGGCTGCGGCCTGACCAACGAGCACATCACCACCAAGGTATTCGTGCTCAGTGGCGGCGAAGCAGCCAAAGTGCGGCTCTGTAAACTGATGTTACAGGAAGTCAACTGGCTGGTACTGGACGAACCCACCAATCATCTGGATGTGGAAGCCAAGGAGGAACTGAAAAAGGCTATCATTGAATTTAAAGGTTCCGTGCTTCTAGTATCACACGAACCGGAATTCTATGAGGACTGGATCGACGAGGTCTGGAACATAGAAGACTGGACGACGAAAATTATATAGTACTACAAACGAATGCATCATGCTGCAAGGATAAAACATCGCAAAACCGTACTGTATAGGTGCAAATCAAAAGTACACATAAAAGAAAGCGGCCGGAGAGAACATAAGCAAAACATCGGAAAAGATTGCGTCATTTCATGAGATGAAATGTGCCGTCGTGGCGAGACTGTCTGAGGGGCGAAGCCCCGAGTTTCGAAGCCACAGGCACATGAGTCCATGAAATAGCAATCATTTACGGTTTTGCGATGTTTTCTCCGGCCGCTTGTGTTTATGTAATTACTTACCAATATTACAATTCCGTCACCCACAGGCCGTGGAGATTGCAGTACGCAAACACGGCAACAGGTTTATCCCCGTCTACCAGGGCAAACTTTGCTTCCGGTTTATCATCAATGGTGAGAGCCCGGCGCTGCCCGCCCTTCTGGGTCTGCAGATAAATCCAGCTGATATGATGAGCCGCCGTCATGGGATGCTCCGCGCTTCCGATCTTAACAGAAACAATCGATTCTGCCACGCTCACCACGGGCACATGTTTTTCCCGGGATGCGTCTACACTGTTGGCGCGCATCATTTCCAAAGGTTCGCCGTCGCAGGTCACTCCAGTCAGAGAGCCTTCCACCAATCCTACGATCACACCACATTTGCGGCAACTGTAAAATCTCGAATCCATAGCAATCCCTCCTCAGCAAATATTGTTAACATATCAAGAACAATTCTTATTAACGTTTAAAAATATTATACACCATAGCCCGCATAAATGTCTAATAAATTTGTGGAGACATTGCTTCCAAAACTATTGGAAACGATGATTAATTCGTCTGCACGCTGACCAAGGGCAGATGGTGTTATCTTTCCGCTTCCTTCCGCAGCCAGGGCATCTGCCGCAGCAGTTCCGTCTTCTGGACGCCGATCACTTCCATAGCCGCCAGGATATTGCCCGCCAAGGGCGAAGTCCTTCTGGATGCAGTGTCGGCAAGCAGTACATTGCCATTTTTATCCGTCACGGTCTGCTCCACTGTCAGGAACCAGTTATTGTTATTTTGATTGGTCACGGCGTCAAATTTTACCTCCAGCAGGTAGTCCGCCGCCTGCGTATGCAGGGCCTCATACGGATCCTGCGGAGACCGCACCACAACATAATTGGGGAACAGGGCTTTATACTCATTCAGGATAAACCGTTCCAGTAACTCCATGGCGGTTTTTACATCCGTATTGCTCCTTTTCTTTCCCGATCCGCTTCCTTCCACATACAACAGCACCGTTGGCTGATCCGCAGCGTTATGCCTCTCATCCGTTTCCTTATGTATGAGCCCCTGCTTTACCGTATCGTCAAATGCGCTGTAATAATTCTTCAGCCCCGCATCCAGATACAGATGCAGGAAATGATTCATATTATTGAAAGTCCTGGGAATGCGGAAGCGGACCTCCTTCCCGAACTGCTTATAGTTGCGCAGTACTGCCTGCAGTGTCAGAGGCACAGGGTCTTCCGAATTTGTGACGCGAATCAGGTCAAGGCGGTCCCCATACATTTGGGCAAAGGGTGTGTTGCCAACCGCCGGCGCGCCGAAGGTAATGACCTGCAGTCTGTCCGGGGCAAAGCCGAAATCAATGAGCCGCTGCCCTACGAGGGTGGCTACCGCACCGCCCAGGCTGTGCCCGGTCAGCAGCAGGCGCGCTTCTTTTTCATTACGGTACTGTTCCAGAAACTCATAGGAACCGGAAGTCAGCAGCATCCGCAAAGTCAGGTCCGCGTAGCTGTTAAACCCTTTGTGCACCCGGGGCGGTCTGGCAAAGCCGGCTTTTTTCGCCGCAGCCCGAATCGCGTCCCGTTCTTTGCTTCCACCGAGGAGGGAACCGGATATCTTTTCCGACTCTTCCAGTGTTTTACCGCCATAGACCACCTGGCCCGTTACAAAATCCGCTGCCCAATCCTTTTTATCCGCGCTGCCGCGGAAGGCAATCACATATAACGGTTTGCCGTCCGCCATCATTCCTCTGGCCGTAATAAAATGCACCGTGGTCTTACCGTCCGTAATCCGGTTCGGTGCAAACTCCCAGCCATGGTCTTTCAGATACACGGCCTCGATCCCGTTATCCGGCACATAGGCTGCCGAAGAAGCAATCAGGGAAAAAAGAGTCCAGTAGGCTCTGTTATATTCTGTTTTCTGCTGCAGTACCGGTTTCGTATCTTCCGGGGAATATCCGAGACTGCCCAGGGGCATCTCCGCAGATCCCGTTCCCGAGAAAGCACACTGCAGCCAGACGGTGACCAAAAAAAGAATAAAACACTTCATAACATCCTGCCTGTCACAACGCTATAAACATAAAAAGGGCACTCCTTTTTCAGGAATGCCCTTTGGTTCATGCGGATCGATCGTGCAATCAGATTTTGAAAAACAGATTATTTTACAGGACGAACGTTAGCTGCCTGTTCGCCGCGGCTGCCTTCAACCACATCGAATTCAACAGTCTGACCGTCTTCCAGAGTTTTGTAGCCTTCAACCTGAATAGCAGAGAAATGTACGAATACATCGCCGCCGTCTTCACGTTCAATAAAACCATAACCTTTTTCTGCATTAAACCATTTTACTTTGCCTGTCATCTTGCGGGCCTCCTAAAAAAATACTTTAGCTGACGCTGTATCACATTCGCCAACGTTCATATTATATGACAAAGATGACAAATATGCAAGCAAAATATTTACAGAATATTATTGTTATTCAAAATACAGCACATTCGTTTATACCTGTAAGAAGAATAATGCTTGTTCCCATTTCTAAAAATAGGAACTACATTTTTATTCTGCCAACACTTCCACTTTTTCCATGACAACCGGGTCCACCGGTCTGTCCTGGAAGTTGGTAGCTACGGAACCGATTTCCCGTACTACATCCATGCCTTTTACGATCTTGCCAAAAATGGCATGATGCCCGTTAAGCCAGGGTGTGGGAGCCAGCGTGATGAAGAACTGGCTGCCGCCGGTATTGGGACCGGCATTGGCCATGGAAAGGATGCCTTCGCTGTCGTGGGCCAGCCCTTCGCCGAACTCATCTTTGATCCGGTAGCCCGGGCCCCCGCGGCCGGTGCCGGTGGGGTCGCCGCCCTGGATCATGAAGCCGTCAATGACGCGGTGAAAAATGAGACCGTCATAAAAGCCTTTTTCCGTCAGCTCAATAAAATTCTTCGTAGTCTGGGGCGCCTTTTCCTCAAACATCTGAGCCACAAATACACCTTTGTTAGTAGTAAACTGAATTTTTCTTTCTGCCATCTGAAAATCTCCTTGCTTTCATTATATAATTATATATATTTTACCTTTTCTCAACCAACGTTTCGGAAGCGGATCGAGAGGAAACGGCAACGGTTTATCGGTAAAACAGATATGCTTTATTGCTTTCCTTCTTCCTCCTGCTTCTTCTTCACCAGATACAGCAGCAGGAAAAGGCCCGTGCCGATGGCTGTCCCGATGCAGGGCAGGAAAATAATACCGGCCGTATTGCCGCCAAAATAGAGCAGCAGCCCTGTGGCCAGCAGGAACACGGCCTGGGCGCACTGAAGACGGGTCCGGACCAGATACTGGTTATGGCGGTCATCCCGGGCCGTACTGTACGCGGCCATAGTGAGCTGAGGCAGGAACAAAATGAAAGCGATGCCCATCATATAAAGATAGGTTGCGGACAACACAGGTACTTCCGTGCCGCGTCCCGTAACAACACACATAGCAAAGGCAATACCGGCCAGATACAGACTGCGGAAATAGCCTTCCTTGATCTGGCTTTCCAGCACATAACAAATCCCCGTCACCACCGGGAACAGCCAGTAGCCGATGTGTCCCATCCAGAAAGCGGAACCCAGGATGATGACGTTGTCCCCGATGCGGTGCCGGGAACCGGAGGTACGGTTGAACATGCGGCAGACGAACAGCATCCACAACAGGCCTACGACCCCGTTGATGTTCACTCCCATAAAGGTTTCCAGCCCCAGGGTGATAAAAGCCCCCAGCAGGGCGCCCCACTCACGCCCCGGTTCCGGATCCACTTCCCTGCCAATGAGGTAGGCGAAGAAGAAGCCGGCGGCATAACTAACGCCGTCCAGCATGACGCTGCCCGTGCCGCTCCCCGTTACCTGACGGAAAATCAGCAGAAGGATCGTGGCAATCAACGCGCCTATGATGGCGACCCGGTTAAACCTGTCATCAAAATCGAAAGGCCGGCCCAGACCGAAATTCTCGTTGGAGACATCTTCCTTCCGTACCGTCTTCGCAAATTTATTTTCCCTTTTAGCCATAATTACGTAAACACAATCTCCTAAGCATTTTAACACTGAATAACCTATGTGCCCTGCCAAGGACAGTTTTGCCTGCGATTTAAACAGCACAGGCAAACCATCCCTCATTTCGGACCGCAGGATACATCAGTCCATAATCTTTTCGCCGTGATAGGACTCCCCGTCCGCGTCCGGCAGAATGCCGTAGCCTTCCGTCCACAGGGTTTTATATTTGATAGCCTGGCTGTGGATGGTTTTCATATTGGCTTCCGGCAGTTTTTTAATACATTTTGCCGGGATGCCGGCCATCAGGGAATAGGGTTCTACAATGGTGCCTTTGGTCACCACGGCGCCCGCCGCGATCACACTGCCGGTACCTACTACGCAGCCGTCCAGTACCACGGAGCCCATGCCGATGAGCACATGGTCCTCGATGGTGCAGGCATGCAGGGTCGCGCAGTGGCCAACGGTCACATAATCGCCAACGATGCAGGCATAGCGGTCTGCCACATGGAGGCAGCTGTTGTCCTGAATGTTGGAGTAGCGGCCGATCTCAATGCGGTTCACGTCGCCCCGCACCGTGCAGTTGGGCCATACGCTGGAGAACTCTTTCATTTTTACCATACCGATTACATCCGCGCTTTCAAATACGTGAGCCTTCGGATCAACATCCGGGCTGATTCCTTTAAATTTTCTTAACATGTGAGATCCTCCTGACTAAAAATATAAAGTTTGTGAATCATGCTGTAAGGAAAAGACAACGCAAAACCGTGAATGATTGCTATTTCATGGACTCATGCGCCTGCGGCTTCGGAACTCGGGGCTGTGCCCCTCAGACAGCCTCGCCGCCACGGCTCATTTTGTCTCATGAAATAACGCAATCGTTCACGACGTTTTGCTCATGTCTTTTCCTTACAGCTTCTTTCTAAGTATAAACTATTATAACATAAGAAAAAATGAAATAAAACACCTGCGCACAGATTTCGTTTTTTTGATATAATGGTAGCGTAACTATTATTACTTACGGAGTTTTATTATGAAAAAACTTTTTGCACAAGTGTTAATCAGCCTTTTGGCGCTGGGATGTATGGCCTGCACGGCATGCACGACCACAGAGCAGCCGCCTGCGCCCCCGCCCAAGCCGGCCCTGCCTTACAAAATCAATCTGGTATGGCAGCACGATCATAAGCCGGAAGTAGACCTGTCTACGTTGGACAAGGTGCCGGGGGTCAATGTGGTCTCTCCCTGCTGGTACGAAATCGAAAACGAATATGGCAAAATCAAAGACAAAAGTGTGGAGGGCTACGTGGAACGGGCCCATGCCAGGGGCTACCAGGTGTGGCCTTTAATCACCAACGGTTTCAAGCCGGATCGTACCAAAAAGCTGTTAGATGATGAAAACGCAAAACGGTTTGTCATTGAGCAGCTGCGCCAGCAGTATCAGAAGCATAAGTTTGACGGCATCAATCTGGACTTTGAAAATATTTACGAAGCGGATAAGGACCGGATCACGGAATTTGTGAAGCAGATCCGCAAAGCCACCCAGCAGGATAAGCTGATCCTGAGCATGGATGTGACCGTGCCCAAGGGCAGTCCCAACTGGTCTTTATGCTTCGACCGGAAGGCCCTGGCGGAGCATCTGGATTACATGATGGTAATGGCGTATGACCAGTACTCCGGCGGCAGCCCCGAAGCCGGCCCTACCGCCGGTTACGACTGGGTGGAACGGGGTATCAAAAACACCCTGGAGGAAGTTCCGCCTCACAAAGTGGTGCTGGGAATGCCCCTCTACATGCGGCTGTGGCACTACGACAATGACAATAAGCGTTTCTACGCCAAAACCCTGTCCATGCCCGGTTCCGAAAAGCTCATCGCAGAAAAAAGCAGCGACGAGACTTTCCGCTGCCGCTGGCTGGAAAAGGAAAAAGTGACGTATTATTCTTACGTGGAAAACGACGTGCCTTACTCTTTCTGGCAGGAAAACAAAACCAGCCTGGCACACAAGGCCGGGCTGCTGAAACAGTATAATCTGGCAGGCTTCGCCACCTGGCGCTACGGTTTCGAAAAACCGGAAGTCTGGCCCATGCTGGAAGAAAAGCTGAAAGAGGCAGAACCGGCGGAAGACAAAACCGCCCAACCAAAAGAGGCTACTGAAAACACTGACAAAAGCAAAAACAAAAACAAAAAGAAAAAACAGTCCTGAACCAAACAGCGTGGCTTTGAACACAAACGCAAAGCCACGCTGTTTATATTTGCTGCATAGTAAGGAAACGCTGATTAAACTATCTTGCAAATTCCTCTTTGCAGAACTGACCGGACACCCAACCAACTGCGTTGTTGGCCCGTTTCACTTTATGCCATCCTTCTTTGGTTTCCAGAATGGTTACTTTCTCGCCTTTATCGAAATAACCCAGGACTTCGCCCCGCATATTTCCTTCCTTGCGCATACGCACTTCCGTGCCGGCGATCACACCGGTCCGGACGACTGCAGGATCCGGTTTCGGCATCTCGCTTTCTTTCGGAAACTCCCGTAACGCAAAATCGGAATAGGATTTGGTTCCGCGTATTTTCAGGCCTTCTCTGACTTTTTCAATTTCATGCCCGTAAGCCAGTTTATAGTCGACCAGATAACGGGACGGAACCCAGGCGGTAAAGCCGTTTTTATAAGACTGGATCCGGCTCATATCCCCTTTTTCTTCCAACACTTTTACACGACTGTTGCTAAAACCGTAATACGCTTCCTCTTTGACAGAAAAGGCAACGCTTTCTTTGCTGCTGTCTTCATACAGGGGCTGCTTATACGTCCTGAACAAAATCTTAACAGGATGTTCTTTCACATGCAGGTACATATTCGGGCCTCCATATCCTGCAAAGAAAATGGCCCGGTTCCACAGATCCTCTTTGGGTTTTTCAAACTGGTAACTCTTTGTCCAGCCCTCCGTTCCGTCTTCTGTCTGCAGCCGCAGCCAGTGGCTCCGGTATTTTGCCAGATTTTTAAAATCCGGATCAAAATTTTCTATATTCTTAAACCCGCTGTACGCTGCATATGGGGAACCGTGCCCGGTTCGGAACACCCGTCCTTCCTGATAGAACACAGAGTCTTCAAAGCCCAGCCCCACAATATGGCTGCCCTTGGATCCATTTGGGAATTCCCGGTAGGAAAGCCTGGGAAACCCCACCATGGCCGTATCCGTGATCAGATAGCGGTGATTGGCCTTTGTCTTTGCCACCACAGCCGCTTTTACATGAGGGAACTCATACAGATCCAAATCTGTTTTAGGACAAACTTCATACCAGACAGCAGGCTCCACCGGATTCTCCTCAAAGCTGGGGCCAAACACGGCCAGCGCATCCGGAACGGGCAGCTGTTTCCCATCCTTTTTCTCTTCCGGAGACCAGAAGAAATACTCCGCCACGTTGTGTTTAAAAATCCAGCCTTTACGCTTGTCTTCTGTTTCGACCAGCACAAAAAAGTCCTTTTCATCCAGGATCCTGAACTGATCGCCGGCCTTAACCTTACCGGTCACCGGGCTTTTTGCATTGGCAGGCTCCTGATACAGATTGAATTCCTGCGTACGTTCGGAATCCAGATACACCGTGCCATAACGTGCAGCCGTCTTATCCATGGGGACTTCCGGCATTTGCGCTTTCGGTTTTTCTGACACAGGATCGTTGGCAGCCGGTTTTTTTGAGCCGGAACAGCCAAAACAGAAAGCAGAGACTAACACTGCAAAAGTAAGCAAAAGGGTAAGGAACTTACTGTTTCTTATATTTTGTTCTGTCAATCTCATGGCAGGATCACCTCAAAAAGATTATACCATTCTGTTTCGCATAATCAAAGTGGTTTCGGCTACAGAAATATAAAAAAGGCCTCACACACCCGATGTGAGGCCTTGCGTTTATGATTGGTGCGGTAGAGAGGATTTGAACCTCCACGGGGTCAACCCCCACTAGCTCCTGAGGCTAGCGCGTCTGCCGTTCCGCCACTACCGCATGTTTCTGACATAATTCAGAACGCTTGTATAATATACAACGGATTCTGCTTTTTGTCAAGTACTTTTTTTACGAACAATTCGTACCTGTGCTGCAAACAAAATGTTTGGTGCGGTTGATGGGATTTGAACCCATACGAGGTTACCCTCACCACCCCCTCAAAGTGGCGTGTCTGCCGTTCCACCACAACCGCATAAAGCAATGGTTTGCAACGAAATTATATTAGCACACTTGACGCAGTTCGTCAATCATTTTTTAAAAATGACACCGATCAAATGCGTTTCCGTAAGGATACCCCACTAGCTCCTGAGGCTAGTGGGGGTAAAGGCCAGGGATTTACTTTTCTGTCCTCAGGTATCAACTATTATCTCTTTGCGATTTCTTTCGGATGGGCAATGGTCTGATAGCCTTCAATGGCCAGTACAAAGGCCAGCAACACTAACAAAGTGCCGATGCCAGCCTGTGCGTAAGGACCCCAATGCGTTGCGCCTTTGGCAATGATACCCAGCTGGTTTTTGATGGTCAGGATCAAAGAGCAGATGGTTACGATCAGCATAAAGGTCATGGGGAACAGGAACATCTTGTTGTTCTTGCCCGCATTGCCCAGCCAGGTTGCCACTGCCAGCAAGCCGATACCGGCCAGCAGCTGGTTGGCCGCGCCGAACAGACCCCAAATCTTGGCAAAGCCGTTGAGGCCTAACAGAACGCCCAGCACTACGGTGAGGATCGTAGCAAAATAGGGATTTACCATAAACTTACGGAAACCGTCTTTCACGTCATGTACAGTCTCGCCGGGTTCCAGCCAGAATTCCTGGAACATGAAGCGGGCCAGACGGGTGGCCGTATCCAGCGAGGTCAGGCAGAAAGCGGAATAGGTCAGCACCAGCAAGGTGTAGAAAGATGTTTCCATGCCTTCCAGACCAGGGATGGCCGCAACCATGGCTGCGATACCGCCAGCAAAAATATCCGTAGCGCCTTTGGTGTGACCGGTGGTCCGGGCATACGCAATGGCGCAGACAGTGATGATGGCCAGTACGCATTCCAGCAGCATGCCGCCGTAAGCGATGGGTTTGGCGTCACTTTCTTTATCCAGCTGTTTGGAAGTGGTACCGGAGGAAACCAGGGAATGGAATCCGGAGATAGCGCCGCAGGCTACGGTAGTGAACAGAATCGGGAACAGCAGCTGTACACCGTTGCCGTTGTCAACTGCAAAACCGGTCACAGCCGGGAACAGTTTCGGATCGATATTGGGATGAGCGCCTACAATGCCGATGACGGCTACGATCAGCATGGCATACAGCAGGAAGGAGCTCAGGTAGTCACGGGGCTGCAGCAGGATCCAGACCGGGGTTACGGAAGCAATGGTGATATAGACACCGATGATCCACATCCAGGTACCGGTGGTGAAGTAGAACGGATGGAAGTTCATGCCAATGGCCATGCAGAGCACGATGGCAACGACGCCCAGAATGGAAGAAGTCACCATGGAGGCATGACGGCGGTATACGGCAAAACCGAATACGATAGCGATCAGGATGAACATGATGGAGACCATGGCCACGGATGCATTGGTAGCGCTGGCCTTGTAGTCAATGGCGCCGTTCACGACTTTGGCGCCAAAAGTGGAAGCTACGATAGCCGCGAAGGCCGCAACAACCAGAATCAGGGTCAGGTATGAGAAAATGATGAAAAGCCGTTTTGCCCGGCGGGACATATTGGCGGAAATAACTTCGCCGATGGACTGGCCTTTATGACGTACGGACGCGAACAGAGCGCCGAAATCATGGACGCCGCCAAAGAAGACGCCGCCAATCAGGATCCACAGCGTGACAGGCAGCCAGCCGAACATGGCTGCGCCGATCGGACCGGTGATGGGACCTGCGCCGGCAATGGACGAAAAATGATGCCCCATCAATACGGGGGCTTTTGCGGGTACATAGTCCACGCCGTCTTCCAGCGCATGGGCCGGTGTGGGAATGTCCCCTTCCCCAACGCCCCACTGTTTCACCAGCCAGCCGCCATACATGACGTAGCCGCAGAACAGCACAGCAATGGAAATGAGAAGTAATACCAGTGTGTTCACAATAAATCCTCCCTTGCTTACGGAAACACGGTTCAGTCAGTGTTTCCTTAATACAGAAGCGCCTGGTATGCTGCGCTCCGGGGAACGCGCTGCTGCAGAAAGTTTCATAAATGTTTTTTCATTTATAAAAAACATCAGCGGATCCCAAGTACTTTTTCCAGGTTCTTTTTCATACAAAGACCACTATGATTAAAATGCAGTTTCTGCTTTGACGCCTCAAAGCAGGCTGCATGAAAATCCATCCATCCATGGAAGGAAAACTTGAAGCTTTTATAAATCTTGCATTTTTCCAAAGCCTTTACCGCTTCCGGCTCCGCCGTTTCACAGACAATCACCGGCGAAATGTAGGTGTACATGTGGCCGGGACCAATGTGGGCCAGCTTCATGCCCTCGTCATACGCGTAATCCCGGCAGGCCTCAAAAGCCTGCAGCGTCAGTACCGGAACGGAAAACAAAAAGATAAACTCTTCCTGATGGGTTGCCCACAGTTCGTTGTGTCGAAAAAGAAAATACTGCTCTGCCTTTTCGTAATACTCGCAGAGGGCGTTAAAACAAACATCCCCCGGCAGCACCGGAGGAGTCAGTTTTGCTGCTTCACAAATCCCCTTAAACTCTTCCGGCGGCGGATTGTACCCGCCGTCAAACCGTGTCACATTATAATAACGCCGGTAACCGGACAGAAGACGTTCGATTACTGTTTCAATTTTTGCATCCATAATGTTCCTGTTATGTACCCCTGAGGAAACGTTGTGCACCTGCCCGGAAGCAGGAAATCAGAACTTCCCTCAATATGCTTTGGAAATTGTGAAAATTATATCACATTTGTTGAAAAGAGTCTACAATATCATAAAAACTAATGGCTGAAATCTGAATTTCTGTAAAACTTTCGTGAATTTTATTTCACAATTTACAAAAATTTAATCGTTCAACCCTCTCGGCACCCTCGCCTTCCTTTTGTTTTACACCAATAAAAAGATCGTTTTACACCAGCAAAAAGGATATATCGGCAAAAACAGTACGGAGAAAGCAGCGCCGGATCAGGCAACCCGGGCAAAACATTACTTCCCTGTATCTACCTTATCCTTATACAGCCTGTAATACTCATCCCGGTCACGAAGCACCGAGGCTACGTAATTCCGGGACTCCGGATAGGGAATTGCTTTTGTCTGCCCAAAGTTATAATCCCAGCCATTGGCATTCATCCAGCCGTGGGTATTGCCCCGCCCCGCATTGTAGGCCATCATCATCAGAAGCAGATTGTCTTTGAACTCATATTTCAATTCGGAAAGATACCAGCAGCCCATGCGGATGTTGACACCCGGGTTGTACAGGGAATGGATGGAATAGTTATCCAGCCCCATCTGTTTTGCAATCCACTCTCCCGTCTCCGGCATAATCTGCATCATACCGATGGCGCCTACCGGGGATACGGCTCCCGGTTTGAACTCACTTTCGTTTTTGATGACCGCAGCCACCAGGAAAGGATCTATGTTGTTGCGCCGGGCATACGTGACGATTTCATTCTGATACGGCCACATGTACACAAAACGCATCTGCACCGCGTCGCTGCGCCATAAACGCCAGCCTGCAAAACTCAGCACCACAAGAAGCAGCAGTACGTAGACCCACATACGTCTGCTGCTTGCTTTTTGCTCTGCGTTTGCATTTTTCCGTTTTACAGGACGGCGCACACGTTTCACGCGCCGGCGTCCGGCCTTTTCCGGTTTCGTTGTTTCCCGGGCCGGCATTTCCTGTTTATCTTTTTTAGCCTGTTTTTTCTTTTCCGCCAAAACTCCGGACTCCCATCTGCTGCCATGCAAAGTTGCTATACAAAATCAAATGCCATTATAACCCTTTGCCCGGTTTTTGTACAGACTTTATACTGTTGGATTTTCCCGTGCAAAACAAATCCGCACCTTTTCTGCCGGTACGTTACGGTTGTAACGAAATGGTTCAGACTGCGCCTAATACATTCTGCAGCTGTGCGGTCACCTGGGCTTTTGTACTGTCCAGGGTCCCGCTGTTGTCAATGACCACATCCGCGAACTTCTCTTTGTCCGCCAGTGACATCTGGGCGTTGATCCGGGCCGTTACCGCTTCTTCCGTAGCTCCGTCCCGCAGCATGGCCCGGTGTATCTGAACGCTTTTGGGAACCTTCACCAGCCACACACTGTCCATCTTGGTATGCCAGCCGCACTCAATGAGCAGGGGTACGTCCAGCACTACCGCCGCTGTGTTCTTTTCACGTTCTTCTGCCAGGAACTGCTGCGCTTCCTCCCAGACCTGGTCCTGTACGATTTTTTCGTACTGCTTCAAAATCGTTTTATCGTGAAACACTTTATCCGCCACCCAGGGACGGTTCAGTTCCCCATCGGGCAAAAGGCACTCCGGTCCGAAAAAAGCTACGATCTTTTGCAGGCAGGGGTTGCCTTTTTTCACTGCCGCCCGACTGGAGGCGTCCGCGTCAAAGACGGGAATGCCCAAGGTATTCATGTAAGAAGATACTGTACTTTTCCCACTGCCGATGCCGCCGGTCAGTCCGATTACGATCATAGTACCACGCTTTCTGTATTACAATTAATCTAAAGTCCGCAAAATGAAACTGCATGACAAGGCATCGCAAACACGTCAACGATTGTTATTCCATGGACTCATGAGCCTGTGGCTTCGAAACTCAGGACTGCGTCCTTCAAACAGTCTCGCCACGACGGCTCATTTCATCTCATGGAATGACACAATCGTTTCCTACAGTTTGCTCCTGCCTTGCCATTCCAGCAATCATTTTGCAGACGCCCAGTCTTTGCCGTAATTTACATCTGCCAGGAGAGGCACGTCCAGTTTAAATGCGTTCTGCATCTCAGTCTGCACCAGGGCCGCGGTGGCTTCCCGTTCCGTTTCTTTCACTTCCAGCACCAGTTCGTCGTGCACCTGCAACAGCACACGGGAAGAAAGGCCTGACTGCTGCAGCGCCGCATCTACCCGGAGCATGGCCAGCTTCATGATGTCGGCAGCCGTGCCCTGAATGGGGGTGTTGATAGCCGTGCGCTCCGCAAAGCTGCGAAGGTTGAAATTGCGGTTGTTGATATCCGGCAGGTAGCGGCGACGCCCCAGTAGCGTGGATACGTAACCCTGGCTCCGGGCCAGCGCTTTCATCCGTTCCATGTATTCCTTCACGCCCTGGTACCGCTCCAGGTAATGTTTGATAAACTCCCCTGCTTCCTGCCGGCTGCAGCCCAGCTGTACCGCCAGACCAAAATCGCTGATGCCGTACACGATACCGAAGTTGACCGCTTTGGCCCGGCGCCGCATCTCCGGGGACACCTGGTCCAGAGGCATACCGAAGACCTCACTGGCCGTCCGGGCGTGCACATCCTGATTTTCCCGGAAGGACTCCAGCATCAGGGGATCCTGTGCCACATGAGCCAGAATACGCAACTCAATCTGAGAGTAATCGCAGGACATGAGCCAGTCATAACCGGCCGCGGGAACAAACAGCGCCCGAATCTCCCGGCCGATATCCGTACGGGTGGGGATGTTCTGCAGATTGGGGTCTGTACTGGACAGGCGCCCTGTCACCGTCACGGTCTGCTGGAAATGGGTATGAATGCGCCCCGTGGTCCGGTTAATCAATGGTTTCAGCCCTTCCAGATAGGTGGACTGGAGCTTGGCCAGCACCCGGTACTGCAAAATGGTTTCTACCAGCGGATGTTTATCCCGCAGTTCTTCCAGCACTTTCACGTCGGTGGAATACCCTGTTTTCGTCTTTTTGATCACAGGCAGTCCCAGCTTTTCAAACAAAACCACCCCAAGCTGTTTGGGAGAATTGGGATTGAAGCCCGGATCTCCCGCCTGCTCTCTGGCAAGCTCTTCCAGACCCAGAATCTTTTTCGCCATCTCCCGGCTCATGGCATCCAGTTTTGTTTCGTCCACGCTGACCCCGGCCAGTTCCAATTTTGCCAGTACCCGGGCCAGAGGCAGTTCCATTTCTTTATATAAGCTTGTCAGCTCTTTATCCTGCAGGGCCTGCTTTACCACTTCGGCCACTCGGACCAGGGTATGGCAGTCCGGGGTCCGGTCCTGCCCCAGATAATGCCAGGCCAGGTCTGTCAGCGCATATCCGCTGCGTCCCGGGTCGTCCAGATAGGCTGCCAGGGTAATATCTTCTATTATATTTACGGGTTCCACGTGCTGGCAGAAGCAGGTACGGAATACTTCCTTGCTGCCTGCCGTGCCTTTGGGGTTGGGCGCTTTGCCCAGCCATTGGGTAAACGCAGCCAGGGCCTCCGTCCCGCTGAGCAGATACTCCTGTTCCCCGCACAGCACCCGGGCGCCGGTAAACTGCAGGTCAGGTATCTCGCCGGCAGTTTCCGTCATAAACCAGACCATTTGGGAAGGATCCATAGAGGCAGCGGCTTCCTGCCACTGGGCCGCAAAGCCGATTTCTTTTACTTCCGCCGCGGCCACCACTGTGCCAAAAAGGCTGCCCATACCGTCGTCGGCGACAGCAGAAACGCGATTTATATCTGCAGACTGATTTTCCGCCCCGTTGCCGGAAGCTGCCGCTGCAAACAGATTTCCTCCTGCTGTATCCTTCTGTATGTTCCCATTCATTGCAACGGAACTGTCAGAAGAGCTGACATTTCCCCCGGCTGCCGCAGCAGAGGGCACGTCAACACCTTCTGCCACGCCCATGATCTGTCCGAACTGGTTGAAGAAACCCCGGAACTCCAGGTCTGCCAACAGCTGCCGGGCTTTTTCCTCCAACGGTTTCAGGGCATAGGAGTCCAGTTGCAGATCCAGCCCCGGCACTTCCGTATAAATAGTGGCCAGCTCCTTGGAAAGCAGAGCCTGCTCCTTATTGCCTGCCAGCTTTTCCTTCAGGCTTTTGCCTTTTACCTCGTCCACATGCTCCAGCACGTTTTCCACGCTGCCGTATTCCCCAATCAGCTTCAGGGCCGTCTTGGGACCTACCCCGGGCACGCCGGGAATGTTGTCCGAAGTATCGCCCATAAGGCCTTTCAGGTCAATGAGCTGCAGGGGGACCAACCCTTCGTAATCTTCCGCAAAAGCAGCTTTATCGTACAGCTTGATATCGGAAATGCCCTTCTTCGTGTACATGACCCGGGTGCGGTCGTCGATGAGCTGCAGCTCGTCCCGGTCCCCGGTCACGATATACACTTCCACAGACGGATCCGCCTTTTTCGCAAAGGTGCCGATGATATCATCCGCTTCGTAATCATCCAGCTCCAGCGCCGGAATGCCCATGGACTGCAGCACCTCCATGCACAGGGGGAACTGTTCCTTCAGCTCCGGCGGCGTGGGTTTCCGCTGGCCTTTGTAATCCGCATACAGCTTCGTGCGGAATGTCTTCCGGGATTTATCAAACGCCGCAGCGACCCAGCGGGGTTTCACATCCTGCAACAGCTTGTGGAACATGCGCAAAAATCCGTACACAGCCCCGGTGTGTTGCCCTTTGCGGGTAGTCAGGGGCGGCAGGGCGAAAAAGGCCCGGTGGATCAGGCTGCTTCCGTCAATTACTAAAAATTTATCAGACATGTCAGCGCACTCTCCTTTACCTGTCGTAACCGAGTAAGTTTGATAAAAGATTAATAATTAATTATATCATAAACCATCAGAATTAGAAATGTAATGAAAGAGGGCCATGACATATCCCTCCCTCCCCCGCGAAATCTACGGCGGCATCCTGCAGACAGTCTCGCAGTCGCCGCCTAAAAGATTCGCGATGGGGCAGGCCCTTCCGGGATATGTCACAGCCCTCTTACTATTTATAATCTTCTTATCAGTTACCAGATGAACCGCCGGGCGTCTTCTGCGCATCCGGCTTCACCGGCGCCGCCGGAGTCGTCGAGGTATCGGCAGGGTCCATTACGCCGCCCTGGGCTTTCATCAGCTGCTCCACCTTGTCACGCAAAATGCGTTTGTCATCTTCCAGCAACGAAATCTGCTCATTGAGCTTGCGCATCCGCCACAGGCTCCGGGTCTTCACCGTAATGCCCCAGGCCAGTCCCAGCAGCAGACCGCAGATTACAGAGAGCAGCACTACCAGCACCAGGTTCAGGCGAAAGCTCCACATGAAAAGCGTCAGGTCCACCATCATCGAGTTCTGGATGGCCAGAATCGCAACCAGTATCGCTACAACTGCACTTATAATAATAAACGGCATAACGGTAACCTCTTTTCTTAAATCAGGTCATACTTTTTTCCTTAATTAAGCTCCTGCCTTTTGGCAAACTCAGCAGTCACAGCACGGCAGGTCTCACAGGTTCATACCTCACACCTGCCGGTCAGCCTGTATTACGTAACAACCGGCAAGAAAAACTTTTACCTTCTTACATGCACTCTTTAATGGCTTTGGCCATGCGTTTTACGCCTTCTACGATCTTGTCGTCAGGCATGCAGGAATAGTTGACGCGCATGCTACGGTCAGTCTTGTCATTAGGATAGAACGCGTCGCCGATAACTGCCGCCACCTTCTGCTCGATGCACTTGTCAAACACCTTGCGGGCGCTGACGCCTTCCGGCACCGTTACCCACAGGAACAGGCCGCCGTCGGGACGGGTGAATTCCACCCCTTCCGGGAACTCCTCTTCCATTGTCTTCAGGATCAGGTCACGGCGATGACCGTACAGCTCCACGATTTCCTTCACATGGGCATCCAGATCATAGGTGTCCATGTAGGCGTCGGCCACGCCCTGGTCAAAGTTAGAGGTATGCAGGTCGGCGCTCTGTTTGATCATGACAAACTTTTCAACAATAGCATGAGGACCGGCGATCCAGCCTAAGCGCAGGCCCGGGCAGAAGATCTTGGAGAAGGTGCCCAGGAAGGAAACCAACCCTTTGGTATCCATGGACTTCAGGGTGGGGAAACTTTCGCCACGATACCGCAGCTCCCCATACGGATTGTCTTCGAATACCGGCAGGTCATACTTGTTGATGACTTCTATGAATTTTTTACGGCGTTCCAGGCTCCAGCAGATGCCGGTAGGATTCTGGAAGTCGGGAATTACGTAAATGAATTTGCATTTCGGGGTGGAAGCCAGGATCTTGTCCAGTTCTTCCGGAATAATGCCTTCCCCGTCGGTGGGCACTTCCTTAAACACAGGCTGGTAGGCATTAAACGCATTCAGCGCGCCCAGATAAGACGGGCTTTCGCACAGCACCACGTCGCCGGGATCCAGGAACAGCTTGCCGGCAAAATCCAGACACTGCTGGGAACCGGTAGTGATGAGGATGTCATCGGCCACAACCGGGGTTTTGTATTTTTCCGTCATGCGCTTGGCAATCTTCTCCCGCAGGGTGGGACGGCCTTCCGTAGTCGCATACTGCAGCAGCTTCTGGCCTTCTTTTAATACCAGATCATGGGAAACCTGGGCAATCTCTTTTACCGGGAACAGTTCCGGGGCAGGCAGGCCGCCGGCAAAGGAAATAATTTCCGGCCGGGCCGTCAGTTTCAGTAATTCACGGATCTCGGATGCCTTCATCCGATCCATACGCGATGCAAATTTGTATTCCATAGCAAAAACCCCTCTCATTTTTTATATATAGAAAATTTTATCACTTGCAAATGTCAGTGTCAACAAAGCTTCACACATTTTACAACAGAACATAAATAAAGCGCCGAAGCTTGTCCCGGAAAGGTTTGCCCCATCGCGAATCTTTTAGGCGGCGATAGCAAGCGCGCTTGCGGGATGCCGCCGTAGACTTCGCGGGGGAAGGAGGGACAACTTCGGCGCTTTTCAGTTGTTAATAGTCAGGGAACGGTTCTTTTAATACATACCGCGGAACTTCATGGCTACAGCCAGGCGTTTCAGGGCTGCGATGTAAGCCGCTACCCGCATGGGTACTTTGTACTCGAGGGTCAGGTCATACACTTCCTTGAAAGCTTTCACCATCATGTCGATCTGGCGGTTCTTTACTTCCTCTTCCGACCAGAAGAAACGGTACAGGTTCTGTACCCATTCAAAATAGGAAACCGTTACGCCGCCGCCGTTGGCCAGAATATCGGGAACCACAAAGATGCCTTTCTTGTCCAGAATCTCGTCAGCTTCCGGAGTGGTAGGTCCGTTGGCGCCTTCGCAGATGATGGTAGCTTTGATCTTTTTCGCGTTGTCTTTGGTAATCTGGTTTTCCATGGCGCAGGGGAACAGCACGTCCACTTTCTGCTCCAGCACCAGTTCCTTGTCAATGGGATCCGCGTCAGGGTAGCCCACTACGCTGTGACCCTTGCTGGTAGCCGTGTATTCCGCCAGTTTGTAAGGATCGATGCCCTTCTTATTGGCAATGGCGCCATACACGTCGGAAATGGCCACGATCTTCATGCCTTCGTCAAAGGCCAGCTTGGCGGTCCAGCTGCCTACATTGCCGAAGCCCTGTACGGATGCGGTGGCGCCTTTTACCTTCATGCCTTTCACTTTCAGGGCTTCCAGCGCTGCGGTCACCACGCCCCGGCCGGTAGCAGCCGTACGTCCCAGGGAGCCGCCTACGGAAATATCCTTGCCGGTGATGAAGCCGGGTTCGTACTGGCCGGTAATCTTGCTGTATTCATCCATCATCCAGCCCATGATCTTGGCATTGGTGTTCATATCCGGAGCCGGAATATCTTTCTTTTCGCCGATGACGCCGGCGATCTTGTCAATGTAACCGCGGGTCAGAGCTTCCAGTTCCCGTTCCGACAGCTTGGTTACATCCACGATGATGCCGCCCTTGCCGCCGCCGTAGGGAAGGCCTGCCACTGCGCACTTGCAGGTCATCCAGAAAGCCAGGGTCTTCACTTCATCCATATTTACAGCCGTATGATACCGAACGCCGCCCTTGGCCGGTCCCATGATGGTGCTGTGCTGGCACCGATAGCCCGTAAATACCTGAACCTTGCCGTTATCCATCTTGACCGGAATATGAACTTCCGTAGTCTTTTCCGGTACCGCAATGATAGCAGCCGCGCTTGGGTCCAGTTTCATTGCCTTAATAGCCTTGTTCAGCGGAATCATAGATTGTTCGATCAGTCCCATGATGGTTTCCCCCTTACATAATAAATTTTTTCCTTTATGGATAATACAATGCAGTTTCAACATACTGCACAAATGACCTGTGATATGGTTTTTACTAAATGCCGAAAACCGCCAAATATTGCAACATTTTTCCTGAAAATATTATAACACATTGCAGGGTAAATGTAAAACGAAACTGTATAAAAAGGGCTTTGGGGAGATTTTCATTTTTGTTAAATTCGACCCCATGCCGACCCTATCAGACATGCGGGTTGGCAACAATTTTAAAAAATTTCTTTTTTTACAAAAAAAACATTGTAATCTCAGACTTTTGCATGTATAATGCAAGTACAATAAATTACTAACATTAAATTGGGTCAGCCTGCCCGAAATTTCAATTTCCAAATGGCTTTCCTGCTTTAAGGAGGCGCCGGTAACCGGGCTTTCCGCTGCGTCGGCAGCTTCCTCAATACTACATAACAGAAATCACGTTCCCTGTGGTTTCTCAGGAAAGGTTGTGATCGCAATGAATGAATTAATCCGTTTGGAAGGGATTACCAAAAAGTTTGGCGAGCATCTAATCATCCCTACGCTGGATCTTACCATTAACGATGGTGAATTTGTAACACTGCTGGGTCCTTCCGGCTGCGGCAAGACCACGCTGCTTCGTATGATCGCCGGTCTGGAAACCCCTACCACCGGCAAAGTGATCCTGGACGGCAAAGATATCACCAAGCTGCCGCCCTATAAACGCAATGTCAACATGGTTTTCCAGAACTATGCGTTGTTTCCGCACATGACCGTGACGGAAAATATTCATTTCGGTTTAAAGATGCAGGGCGTTCCCAATGAAGAAGCCCAGGAACGTATCAACCAGGTGCTGTACCTGACCCAGCTGGAACAGCTGCGGGACCGCTACCCGTCCCAGATGTCCGGCGGGCAGCAGCAGCGTGTAGCCATCGCCCGGGCCCTGGTCAACAGCCCTAAAGTACTGTTGCTGGACGAACCTCTGGGCGCGTTGGACTATCAGCTGCGGAAAAAACTGCAGCTGGAACTGAAAAATTTACAGCGGGGCCTTGGCCTCACTTTCGTCTTTGTAACCCACGACCAGGAAGAAGCCCTCACCATGAGCGACCGCATCGTCATCATGCACGACGGTGTCATCCAGCAGGACGGGGATCCCAACGGCATCTACCATCATCCCAAAAACACCTTTGTGGCCCGCTTCATCGGCGAAAGCAACTTCTTTGATATCGGCAGCGACACCTATGCCCTGCGTCCGGAGAAACTGAACCTGTGTCCGGAAGACGAAGAGAACGCGGACCATCCGGATCCCAAATTCTTCGGCACGGTGGTAGACATCGTCTTCTACGGCACCATCGACAAAGTCTTTATCCGTCTTGACAACACGAACCAGACCGTCATCGCCTACCAGTACTTTGACGACGTACACCGCTGGCAGGCCGACGACCGGGTCGGAATCTGGTGGTATGACCGCGACGGCGTAAAAGTAGAAAAAGAATAACCGGAAGCGCCGACAGATTGAACAGGCACCTCCCGCGCCGCGTAACATCCAATCACGTTGCTGAAACAGAAAGGCGGAGACATGAAAAACGGTAAATTACTGATTGCTCCTTCTATGCTGTGGCTGGGGTTCTTCTTTATCATCCCCATGCTCATCGTTGTTGCCGTGTCCTTTGCCGCCCGTACCCCTTACGGTCAGGTGGTCTTCAACTGGAACATCAACAACTACCTGCGTTTCCTGGAGCCTTTATATCTTTCCATCTTTGCACAGACCCTGATAGTGGCCCTTGTCACTACCGTAGTTACGATTCTCATGGGGTATCCCCTGGCCTATTACATCGCCCAGCTGCCCAAACGCTGGCAGCAGCCGGGACTGATCCTCTGCATGATCCCCTTCTGGATCAACTTCCTGATCCGCTCGTATGCGTGGGTCATCATTTTGCGGGCCCAGGGCGTGCTGAACACCTTTTTAATGAAAGCAGGCTTCATCGAACAGCCCCTGCAACTCTTATATAATGAAGGCGCCGTAATGCTGGGTATGATCTACTCCCTGCTGCCCTTCATGATCCTTCCTATATATGTATCCATCGAACAGCTGGACCGCCGTCTGCTGGAAGCCGCTTCCGATCTGGGAGCCGCTCCTTTCACCGCTTTCCGGAAGATTACCCTGCCCCTGACCATGCCCGGCGTGGCGGCAGGCACCATTCTGGTGTTCATCTCTTCTCTGGGCATGTTCGTAGTACCGGACGTAATGGGTGGCGCCAAGTCCGCCCTGGTGGGGAACCTGATCCAGAACCAGTTCCTCTCCGCCCGTGACTGGCCCTTCGGTTCCGCCCTGTCCATCGTGCTGGCAGTCCTTTCACTGCTGCTGATCATCCTCTACTACCGCGCCATCCAGGCGCAGAACGGAGGCGCCGAAAATGCAAAAAACATGGCGTAGCCACTTGCTGTTAGCCTATTCCCTGGCAATTCTGGCATTTCTGTATGTACCGCTGGTCATCCTGGCCATGTACTCCTTCAACGACTCCCGCATCAACGCGGTGTGGACCGGTTTCACCTTCCGGTGGTATGAGCAGCTGTTCAACAACCGGCGGGTGCTGGAAGCCCTCATCAACACGCTGATCATCGGCTTCGCTTCCACCATCGTCTCCACCACGCTGGGGACCATCGCCGCCATCGCCCTGCACCGGTACAAATACAAAATGCAGAGCGTCATCAACGGCCTGGTTTATCTTCCCATACTGATCCCCGAAATCGTCATGGGCCTGTCCCTGCTGGTACTGTTCTCCCAGGTGCAGATGCCTTTGGGCAAAGGTTCCCTGATCCTGGCCCACATCACCTTCTGCCTGTCCTTCGTGGTGATCACCGTGGGCGCGCGGCTGGATGGCATGCGCAGCGATTATGAACAGGCGGCCAGCGATCTGTACGCTACCCCCTGGCAGTGCTTCCGTTACATCACCCTGCCCCTCATCATGCCGGGCATCGTGGCCGGAGCCCTTATCGCCTTCACCCTTTCCATCGATGATTTCGTCATCAGCTTCTTCGTGGCGGGTCCCAACTCCACCACGCTGCCGCTGTACATTTACGCCATGGTCAAGCGGGGCATCTCCCCGGAGATCAACGCCCTGTCCACCTTAATGATGGTAGTGGAAATCATCCTGGTACTGCTGGCGGAATTTTTACAGCCCAGCCACAAGGTGAAAGCAGAAGATTGATTTTGGCAGCGCAGCCACAGACAGTCAGGGTTACAGCAGCCTGTTTTTCTGCGACGCAGCCCCAGAGGAAAACGAAAAATTTACTGTTGCAATTTTGTTCCTGCTGTGGTATAGTTTAAATCGCTTCCGCAACAGGCGGCGACACAGGTTTTCCCGATTCGCTCCGGCAGCAGCACAAACCTTTTATATCGCGTAATCTGTAATGTTATACTCATTTCCAATAAAATATTTTATGAAAAGGAGTTGATACCATTTGAAAAAATTCACTTTACTACTCTTACTCGTTGTATGCTTTACCCTGGCTCTCACCGGCTGCGGCGGCGGTGATAAGAAGACCGATGCGCCCAAGGACGGCGGCAAGAAAGAACAGCAGGTGCTGAACATCTACAGCTGGGCGGATTATTTTGATCCCCAGGTACTGGCCGCTTTTGAAAAAGCCAATAACTGCCGCGTTAATTACGACGTGTATTCCAATAACGAAGAACTGCTGGCCAAGATGCAGGCCGGCGGCGCTCAGTTCGACATCATCCAGCCTTCCGATTACATGGTCACCACCATGATCCATCTGGACATGCTGGAGAAGCTGGACCACAGCAAACTGCCCAATGTGCAGGCCAACCTGATTGAAAGCCTGAAACACCCGGCCTATGACCCGAAGCAGGAATATGCCATTCCCTATGTTTGGGGCATCACCGGCATCGCCTACAACAAAAAATATGTGAAAGACCCCATCACCAGCTGGGCTGATCTGTGGAAACCCGAATACAAGGGCCACATCATCCTGCTGAACGACAACCGGGAAGTATTCAGCCTGGCCCTGAAGAAACTGGGCAAATCCAACAACAGCACGGATGCGAAAGAAGTGGAAGCGGCTTTCAACGACCTGAAAAAGCTGAACACCAACGTACTGGCGTATGATACGGAAAACAACAAGCAGAAGATGATTGCCGAGGAAGCCTGGATCGCCCAGATGTGGAGTGGCGATGCTTCTTTCTGCAACTTTGACAATCCTGATATCCAGTTCTGCGTACCCAAGGAAGGTACCCTGATCTGGGCCGACAACATGGCCATCCCCAAAGGGGCCAAGAACAAGGAACTGGCCATGAAGTTCCTGAATTACATCTATGATCCCCAGGTAAGCGCACAGAACTTCAACTACATCCGGGTGCCTAACGCTAATGGCAAGGCAATCCCGCTGCAGAAGAAAGAAGTGGTGGAAAGCCCGATCCTGAAAGCAGCCAACAGCCAGGCTGACAAGGGCGAATGGCTCCATGATATCGGGAACGCGATCACCATGTATGATAAGTTCTGGACGGAATTGAAGACTGGAAAGTAAGTTTTACAATAAAAGCTCTGGCGGAAGCCGGAGCTTTTTTATATGCATATGTATTTTATATGTTCCGGAATCTAACTTCTTAATAAATAGAAATAGCGCCAGACTTACCCATCATTAAGGATAGTTCTGGCGCATATTTGTTTGAGGTAAGGAAGACAGGCTTATTTCCCCGTCTTCAGTTCCGTCCAGCAACGGTCATACAGCTCAATGGCGTCGCCAACGTCATCCGTCCATTCGGAGTTACCGATGTAGTCACGAGCCGTCTGCAGGATCGGATCGTTTTTGAACTCTTCCGTGTGGTACGGAGCCGCTGCAAGGTTGGGGTCGTTGTAGCCGATATACTCGTAATTCTTGGCACTGACTTTTGGCTCATACAGGTAATTGATGAACTGCTGGGCCAGTTCTTTGTTTTTGGCGCCTTTGGGAATGGCGAAACAGTCGGCCCAGATGCCGGTGCCTTCCTTAGGAACGACAAATCCGATATTGGAATTTTCCTTATTGCTGAAGTAAGCGTCGCCGCTCCACATAGTGCCGATCCAGGCTTCTTCCGCAATAAATTTCTGCTTGATGGTATCCGTGTCGTAAGCCAGAATGTTGGGAGCCAGCGCCTTCAGGTCTTTCATGCAGACCGCCAGATGATTCTTGTCAACACTGTTTAACGGATACCCGTTCATCTTCATGGCAAAGCTGATGACTTCCCGTACGTCGTTCAGCAGAACCACGCGGCCCTTGTAAGCCGGGTTCCACAGGTCTCTCCAGGACGTGGGAGGCGTTTTCACAAACTTTTTATTATAAGCAATGCCGGTGATGCCCCAGGAATACACTACAGAATGGTTTCCGGTGGGGTCGTATGCCGGCGCCTGCAAATCTTTGATCAAATGCTTGGTATTAGGCATCTTGCTCAGGTCCATTTCTTCCAGCAGCTTGAGCTTCAGCATGGTAGTGACCATATAATCACTGGGCTGGATCACGTCGTAACGTGCGCCGCCGGCCTGAATCTTGGCCAGGAGTTCTTCATTGTTGGCGAATACGTCATAATTAATCTTGCAGTTATATTTCTTTTCGAAATCTGCAAGAACCTCGGGGTCAAAATTGTCAGCCCAGCTAAACAGATTCAGAATCTGTTTCCCGTCTGCGGTCTTTGCGGGTTCCGCCTTCTTCTGGGGCTCCGCAGGCTTTTCCGTCTTCTTTTCCGGACCGCCGCAGGCAGTCAGCACAAGTATTAACGAACAGAACAACAGAACAAGAATTTTTTTCATTTTATAAAAACTCCTCCTTTTCTCCATACTGGCAGCCGGACCAGCACCACCAGTAAGCCAGTGTAAAAACCTTACGTAAGATATTATAACATAAAAGTCGTATCTTTGCATAGATTTTCTTGTAGGGGGAGAATCGTTATATTCACTCTTCTTCATCCGGATCGCTTACATATAAGTCCGGAGACACTGCTGTGCCCAACAGGTCCTGCTGACGCTGGAGGGCCATATCGCTGCCGGTTTTCAGGGCACGGAAGATGCCGGACACCATCATGATCCCCAGGGCGATGGCGCAGGAGTCCACGGCAGCTCCCAACAACACTTCGCTGCCGTAGCTTACATAGTCCTGCAAGATATAATTCATGCCTTTGTACATGCCCAGCCCGGGCACCAGCGGGATGATGGCCGGAATCTCAAAGACCGTTACGGGTTCCTTCCAGATGCGGGCAAAAATTTCACTGAACAGGGCGATCAGCACCGTAGCCAGAAAGTTGGCGGAGAAAGAATGTACGGAAAAGAGTTCTTTCATGCCGATAAAGGCCAGCCAGCCCAGGCCGCCGATGAGCCCGCTGCGCCACAAAATCCGCTTCGGTCCCTGGAACAGGACCCCGAAGGCCACCGTAGCAAAAAACGCAAAGACAAAAGCCTGCAGATAGTGCATCATCATGGCAAGCCTCCCCAGGTCCAGGCCTTCAGCGCAAATACCAGTCCAATGGCTATGGAGAGGGCAAAGAGAGCGGCTTCCGCGATGCGGCTGTTACCGCTTAACAGGTCACCCGCCATATAATCCCGCACCCCATTGGTAAAAGCCAGCCCCGGCAGAAAGGGCATCAGGGCGCCGACAATGATGTTTTCCATGGTACAGTAGGGACTCAGACAACAGGTCTGGGCTACGATGCCGATGGCAAAACCTGCCAGAAAGTTTTCCCAGAAAGGCGTGGGATGAAAGTTGTTCACCATCTTCAGCAGGGTCATGGCGATGAAGCCGGTCAGAAACGCTGCCACAAAATTATAGATGCTGGCGGAACCCAGCAGCATGGCAAAGCAGGCGCTGCCCAGCCCGGAAGCCACGCAAACCACCCTGTTTCCGTAGGGATGCGACTTGGACAACCTGTCCTGAAGCCAGCGTTTGGCTTCCACATACCCCATCTTCCAACAGCGGAAATTATAGGAAAGCTGATTCACATCCATAATCAGCCCCAGATCCGTAGAACGCCAGCGCACGCGAAAGACACGGCTTTTGCCCCGGGGGCTTTCGTCGCCTAAAATGATTATGGTAGGCGTGCAGAACACATTCAGGTCGTAGTATCCGTAGCTGCGGCAGAAGCGCATCATGGTATCTTCCACCCGGCTGGTTTCGGCGCCGCTTTTCAGCAGTATCTTGCCCATGTCCATGGCCAGGTCCATCACCTGATTTTTGGTCATGGGCGGCAGGTCCGGGAGGGGAGCGGACTGGGTGACTTTATTCAGTTCTGTACCGCTTTCAGTTTTTTGATCTGACATAAAATTAAAACTCCTGTACTTCATTTGGCCTGCGGGTATCTTTTTCATAGCGCTCCGCTAACGCTTCGGAGTCGCGACGGAGGGCATCCCGCCTCCCACTTCCTCACTGCGCACGCTCACTCTGTTCGCGTTGCTCGGTATCGTCAAACTGGGAACCCTTCCGGGATGCCCTCGTCGTTCAACGTAATGAAGAGTTCCTCGCGCCCTGCGGGGCACGCTCCGCTTATTCAAAAGCTCCCCGCAGGCCTTGAAAAACATTTACTTTCCAAACAGCTCCGCAATCGCCGCCTTAAACCGGTTCGCCCCACCCATGGAAGGATGCGGCACGCAGCAGCAGGGCACGCCGAACTTCTGCAAGGTGCCGGCGGATTTCTGCCCGATGGCTACCACCTGCGCGTTGGGCAAAAGTTCCAGCAACTGTTTGGCATACACGATTCCTACATTTAATTCGTTGCCGTCCGGA
The DNA here is from genome assembly GCF_902793885.1 of uncultured Succiniclasticum sp. NCBI lineage: Bacteria > Bacillati > Bacillota > Negativicutes > Acidaminococcales > Acidaminococcaceae > Succiniclasticum > uncultured Succiniclasticum sp. The sequence goes on along the minus strand of NZ_CADBFF010000013.1, from coordinate 17,548 downwards.
GTGCGATTGGTTAACAGCCCCTCTTCTTTATGAGGGTGAAAGGGAAAAATATTCCACAGCACGGCATCAAAAGTTCCCAGATGATGACGGTGCAGACTGCCCCACATGACGGTAGCCGTGGGTTCATTGAATCCCAATGTTTTCTGTGTTCCCTTCAGCAAAGGGGAATCCGGATTGCTGGTGCGCTGATAGTTCCACTCACCCAGCACTTCTTCAGGCCGCACTTCCGGGTGATGCCCCAGCAGGATGCGCTCGCTGGTCATCGCCATGCCGGAAAAACGCCCTCCCTGATAGCCCAAACCTTCCGCAACAAACAGGTAATGCGCGTTTAGCCGCAGTTCCAGATAACGCTGCAAATTAAGATAACGGATCTCCGGTGCCGACGGCCCGATATCCAGCCCCGGTTCGTATTCCCGCCAGGGGTTGAATACCCGGGGGGCACGGTAGGTATGTAAATGTTTCATGAATGTAACTGTGTCCATAGTAATCCTTCCCTTGCTCGTGTAACCATATGTGCCGGCACACTTCTTTTATCAAATTATACATAATTCCTATGAAAAAGCAAGAAGAATTATCTGCCACAGTAAAGTCACATTTACCTGCTATAATAAATAAAATTAAAGTCAAAACTATCTCTTACGTTTGAAGGAGGCTGCCATGAAAAAAACGCTTGCTGCTGCGGCAGCACTGATGATAATTTGCAGTTCCGGATCTGTTTTTGCAGCTTTGCCGCCCGGTGTGTTTACCAGCCAGCGTCCGCCGGCTCATATTGCCTCTTCCCATCGGGTACATGTAAATCCGTCTCACCGGATGCACACGCCTACCGGAAACCGGGTGCGGATGACGCCAACCCACGGACAGAACGGCCCTGTAGGCGGGCGCATGGCCTCTATCCACCACGGGCACCATCATGGCGGACCACGTTATGACCGCGTCTATGTACGTCCGTCCCTGCCGCCCCACCGCTATCACCGGCCGGTACCTCCGCCACGCTGGCGGTATGCCGGTTATTACAGAGGCCGCTACTGGCGGCCGTACGGAGGTTATATCGTTGCGTACCCCGTAGGCTATTACTACGGATATCCCTATTACGGAAGATGGGGCTATTATGCGCGTCCGGGCATACGAATCAGCGTAAGACTTTAACTATAGTTGATAGTATCCTTTTACTACATTCCCAGTTTTGCCACAGGCGCAGACGGTTGAAAATTATATCCTTCAGGCAGCTTGGCGGCCTTATCGCTGACCACAATGCTGCTCAGTAAGTAAATCATCTTTCACCATGCCGCAACACAAAAGAGTAGTCGGGTTTTCCCGACTACTCTTTTATTATTATACAAATAGTCTCATATTATCCGGATAATCTTATCCTTAGCTTTGAATCCGCAAGCGAATAGGTCCATGGCATTTCGGTTACCTGTTCACCTTGTCTTTTGCAGCTACAATGACTCTTATTACGGGTTATAAACTTGTTAGCGAACCGACCCTTCTTTACGCTAAATTATCTGCGTTTTCAGCCGGCGCCGCTAACTGCATTCCTTCCGGACACTTCTCCTTCGCCACGCTCAGCATCAGCTTCAGGCGGTTCAGCTGATTCACTTCAGACGCCCCCGCATCGCAATCCATGGCCACGAGATTGGCATCCTCATACGTGCGCCGGATCTCCCGGAACACCCCTTTGCCCAGAATATGATTGGGCAGACACGCCCAGGGCTGCAGGCATACCACATTCCGCACGCCCTCTTCCATCAGCTTCGTCATCTCGCCCGGCAGCAGCCAGCCCTCCCCGGCCATATTGCCCAGGGACACATGCTGCGCCGCCAGCTCCGCTACTTTGTAAATGGAAACCGGCGCCGTAAAATGCTTCGACTTCGCCAGGGCCTTCCGCATGGGGCTCATAAAGAAATCCGCTACCTTGATGAACATCTGGGCGCCCACCTTGTTCAGCCAGCTGCCGTCCAGAATATCGTGCCGCGTAATGCCGTCAAAGGCCATATATAATAGGAAGTTTGCCAGCTCCGGCATCACCACTTCCGCTCCCTCCCGGGCCAGCACCTCTTCCAGGTGATTGTTGGCCACCGGGTGATACTCTACTAAAATTTCCCCTACCACGCCCACCTTGGGCTTCCACAGATTGGGAATCAGGGGAATGGCGTCAAACTCCTGCACCAGCTCCTGAATGGTCTGCCGGTACTTCAGGAAATTGCCGTGATCCAGCTCCTCTTTCACCTTTGCCATCCACTTGGCAAACAGCTTGTCCGTGGAACCGGGGATCAGCTCGTAAGGCCGCATCCGGTTAGTGACGTTCTGCAGCAGGTCCCCGTACACCACCGCTTTGGCCACATCTTTGAAACCCGAGGCGTTGAGACGGAAGGCATCCTGCTCCAGCCCCCAGCAGGCAAAGGCCGGCACCTGGGGGAAGCCTGCGTTCCGCAGGGCGCGCCGCATCAGGTTCAGATAATTGGTGGCCCGGCAGGCGCCGCAGGTCTGGAACAGCACGATGCTGGTGTTATCCGGGTCATACTTGCCGCTTTTCAGGGCCTGCAGCATCTGGCCGATGACCACAATGGCCGGGTAACACATATCGTTCTGCACATACTGCAGCCCCAGGTTGATAGAATCTTCCTTGGGGGTTTCCGGAATCACCACCTGATACCCGTACCGGTTCAGCACGTGGCTGATGAGGTTGAAGTGGATGGGCGCCATCTGGGGCGCTAAAATCGTATGGGTCCCCTTGCAATCGTGGGTAAAGTGCGGGCGCTCCGGCGTAATGATGGGCTGGTAGCCGGGCACATGCCTCCGGCTGAGCACCGCCAATAAGGAACGCAGCCGGATCCGTGCCGCGCCTAAGTTGCTGACTTCATCCAGCTTGATCATGGTGTACAGGCGCTGGTGGCCTTCCATGATCTCCCGCACCTGGTTGGTAGTGATAGCGTCCAGCCCGCAGCCGAAGGAGCTGAGCTGGATCAGGTTGATTTCCGGGTAGGCCGCCGCAAAGCTGGCTGCATGATACAGCCGGGCGTGATAGCTCCACTGGTTCACAATGCTGAGCTCATCTTTGGGCGTATCCATGTGATACACGGAATCTTCCGACACGATGGCCAGGTTGTAGGACTGGATCATCTCCGGGATACCGTGGTTGATCTCCGGGTCGATGTGGTAAGGCCGGCCTACCAGCAGGATCACAGGGAGGTTTTTCTCTTTGGCCGTCTGCAGGATTTCTTTGCCTTTGTTGCGCACGTCTTCCCGGTACTGCTCCAGTTCTTTGTAGCCTGCGTCCATGGCCGCTTTTAATTCTTTGGAGGTGATGTTGTCTTTCTTAAAGAATTCCACTTCCGTGAGACGCTGCAGCATCTTTTTCGGATTGTTGATGGGCAGGAAAGGTTCAATGAACTCAATGTTCTCGTTCCGCAGCACATCCATGTTGTTGCGGATGTTTTCCGCGTAGGAAGCCACCACCGGGCAGTTGTAGTGGTTGCCGGTGTGGTTCACGTCGTCTTCCATATTGTAGGGCATGCAGGGGTAGAAGATGCGCTTTACGCCTTTTTCCACCAGGTCCATCACGTGGCCGTGCACCAGCTTGGCCGGGTAGCACAGGGAATCCGAGGGAATGGTGGACATGCCTTTGTAGTAGATCATGGGGTTGGACTTGCCGCTGAGCACGATATCGTAGCCCAGTTTGCCGAAGAAGGCTGCCCAGAAGGGGAAGTCTTCGTACATGTTGAGGACACGGGGGATGCCGATGACGCCCCGGGGGGCGTTGGGACGGCGTGTGCCGTTGCCGGCAGCTGTGCGCTTGCTGTTGGAGGCGCCGGTTTGCGCGGCGGCGCAGGAGGCAGCCGGGTCCGTTACGTTTGGATAATTAAACAGGCGCTGGTATTTGTATTCATAGATATTAGGCGCCTTGTTGGTATTCTTCGGTTTGCCTTCGCCCCGTTCGCAGCGGTTGCCGGTAAAGTAACGGCCCCCGTCGGGGAAGGTCTGCATGGTCACCAGGCAGTGGTTGCCGCAGCCGTTGCAGCGGTAGGATTTGGTGGTGACAGTAAAATTGGCCAGCTGTTCCAGGCCGAGAAGGGTGGAATGTTTTTCTGCTTCCGCGGCTTCGCTTTCCGTTTTCTCCAGGGAAAGGATAGCCGCCCCGTAGGCGCCCATAAGACCGGCGATATCCGGACGGATGACATCCTTCCCTAACAGTTTTTCCATGTTCCGGAGCACTGCATTATTATAGAAAGTACCGCCCTGAACCACAATGTGGTCCCCCAGCTCGCTGACGTCTTTCAGCTGCATGACTTTGAAGAGGGCGTTTTTAATGACCGAGAGGCCGATGCCGGCGGAAATATCCGCCAGGGGCGCTCCTTCTTTCTGGGCCTGCTTCACCCGGGAATTCATGAACACGGTACAGCGGGTGCCCAGATCTACGGGGGTTTTGCTGTCCATGGCCTTGTCCGCGAACTCCGCGGCGCTCATGCCCAGGCCCTGGGCAAAGTTTTCAATAAACGAACCGCAGCCCGCCGAGCAGGCTTCGTTCAGGGTAATTTTGCCGATGTTGCCGTTGCTGATCTGGAAGCATTTCATGTCCTGCCCGCCGATGTCCAGCACGCAGGTGACTTCGGGGCAGAACTCATAGGCGGCGCGATAGTGGGCAAAGGTTTCCACTTCCCCTTCGTCCGCGTGAAGGGCTGCCTTGACAATGTTTTCCCCGTAGCCCGTGGTAAGGCAGCCTGCGATCCAGGCTGTTTCGGGCATGGCTTTATACAGGCCTGTCAGCTCTTTGATGACGATCTTCAGAGGTGAGCCCTGGTTGCTGCCGTAATCGGTGTATAAAATTTCTTTTTCACTGCCGATGGCCACGATTTTGGTAGTGGTGGAACCGGCGTCGATGCCTACGTAAACCGGGCCTGCGTAGGTGGCCAGGTCCCCGCGTTTCACTTTGTCTTTGTTGTGACGTTCAATAAAGGCGTCGTATTCTTCGCTGCTGCGGAACAGGGCCAGCCGCTCGTCCCGGGCGATGCCGTGACCGGCTTCCGCTTTGTCCAGGTTGGCGGTGAGGTCTTTGAACTCCAGCTCCTTGGTTTCTTCGGAAAGGGCTGCGCCCACGGCCACGAAGTAGGCTCCGTCTTCCACGTTCACCACGTGTTCCGGATCCATCTTCAGAGTCTCTATAAAACGCTTTTTCAGCTCCGGCAGGAAATAGAGCGGCCCGCCTAAAAAGGCTACGTTGCCGGTGATCTCCCGGCCCTGGGCCAGGTTGCCGATGGTCTGGTTCACCACCGCCTGGAAAATGGATTTGGCGATGTCTTCTTTGGAGGCCCCGTCGTTCATGAGGGCCTGGATGTCCGTTTTGGCAAATACGCCGCAGCGGGAGGCTATGGTGTAGATGCGCCGGGCGTTGGCGGCCAAGTCGTTGAGGCCTTTGGCATCGGTGTTCAGAAGAGCCGCCATGTGGTCGATGAAGGCGCCGGTACCGCCTGCGCAGACGCCGTTCATACGTTCTTCCGGCGCGCTGCCGAAGTACATGATCTTGGCGTCTTCGCCTCCCAGTTCCACCATGGTGTCAGTCTGGGGGATGAGTTTTTTCACCGCCGTGGCCGCCGCGATGACTTCCTGTACGAAGGGCAGCTGCAGCCGCTGGGCGATGCCCATGCCCGCCGAGCCGGTAAGGGCGAAGCGGAAACGGGAGGGCCCCACCACGTCTTGCAGCGCAGTGAGGTTGGTTACTAACGCGGTGGGGATATCAGAGAAGTGGCGGGCATAATGTTTGTAAACAATATGTTCCTCCGCATCTAATACCACAACTTTGATAGTCGTGGAGCCGATATCGATCCCCACTTTGTAGGACGCAGAACCTTCCGCCGGCACAGCGCTGCGTTTCCGCCCGGCTGCGTCGGTAGTGATCTGCGATTTGAAATTGTTCGTCATTGAAGCACCTCGATATAATATATGTAAAAGGAAAGGCTGATGGCGTTTTACCTGCAGCGTACATGGCATAATCTGCAGTGGGTTATCACACTACAGCCGATGCAACGCTGACGGAAATGCATCAGAGTTTCCGCAGACGGACAACTCACGGACTCATGATTTCCGCGTTGTCCAATTCCGAAACCCTGCCTGAAGTCACCTGATGAAAGTTTCTTCCGCAAGCTTCAGAATGCTGTAAGTTGTGTGCGAAATGGTTCGCACAGACAGTTTGCACAGGCGGTTTGCACTGACTGTATGCAAAGAACTGTGCATAAGGAAACGCCGTACATATACGTTTCCCGGAGAGCAGCCTAATGAGAGCGTTTCTCCTTTTCGGTGAACAGAGTCAGCGAATGGAACCAACACCTATTCAACTTTATATTATATACTATTTTCTCAAAAAAGCCATACTCTTTTCCTATTAATTAAGAAATTTTTTCCGGGATTATGGGAATGTGCATGGATGGTTATAAAAAACGCAGAAAAAAACATGGTGTTATGCGAGGATTAAAATACAAGGAATAAATTTTAAAAAAAATTAGCACTCAACTCTTGACAGTGCTAACAAAACGTGGTATAGTATGTGTAGAAACAAGGAAAGGACTATTGAGGACGAGGTCGCAAGGCTTCTTCCCATGATTTTTAACCTGAAACGATTGGCCGCGAGGCCTTTTATTTAAGGGTTAAAAGTCAAAAAGTCAGTAGTTGGATCTGTTGTTTCCAAACGTTATCAAAAATTTAAATTATGATATCGCGGTTGCGGCGCGAAGCCACAGCCGCAGCGAATGGAGGAATGAGTTATGATGTTACCGAGCATTTTTGGCGAAAATTTATTTGATGAGTGGATGAATGACAGTGGTCTGATGAACCCCAATTTCTTTGGCAAGGGTCATTCCCCGTTGTATGGCAAGCATGCGTCCAACATTATGAAGACGGATATCCGGGAAAACAAGGACAGCTATGATGTGATCGTGGATCTGCCGGGCTTCAAGAAGGAAGGGATCCAGGTACAGCTGGAAGATGGGTATATGACCATCACCGCCGCCAAGTCCCTGGACAAGGATGAAAAGGATGAGGAAGGCAAGTACATCCGTCAGGAACGGTACAGCGGCGCCTGCTCTCGCAGCTTCTATGTAGGGCCGGCCGTTACGGTGGAGGACATCAAGGCGAAGTTTGAGGACGGCACCCTGCGGCTGAACATCCCCAAGAAGGATCCGAAGGCTGTGGAGGGCAAGAAGTACATTGCGATTGAGGGGTAAAAGTATGTAGAGCTAAGAAAACCCCGTTCCGTCATGGAGCGGGGTTTTTCGTATTTTATGATGCAGCAGCCGGGGTGGTGACAGAAGGTAAATATTAAACTCTTTGCTATGGGGGAGCTTTTTGTTTGACAAACACTCTTGCGGATGCTAAAATACAAATAGAAGAGGTGCCACCGATGAACGGTTGGCCCAGGTTAACTACTTAAAAGTAGCCGTATCCTTAGCGCGGGCGGCTACTTTTTTGTTGCTTTTATCAGTTCTACAATCAGGGGCACAATAATCATTAAGACTATCAGCATGATTTGCATTTCTTCAAAAGAACTCATAAGTTGTCCCCCCTTTCTGCAAAAATCTTTTTAGGATTCTGCGTAATCGGAGGGTACAGACCCTCCGAAGAAGGCCAACCGTCCACCGTTTATGGTGACACCCTGAAATATATTGTACGCTTGTTCGCAATAAAATGCAAGTGTTTTGTTAAAATATTATTTCGGCTGCCTGCCTAAAAGCGCTAAACCTACAGGCCGGCTTTTTTTTGCAAGTTTGTGAATTACCACACCTGCTAACAACGAAGTCACTAATACTAATACGTAAAACACTACTACCGGTACCTGCGCAATGGAAAAGCCCAACAGCTGGAACCACTGCAGCCAATAGTATAGGAACAAGGGATGGATCAGGTAAATAATCATAGAGTATTCGGAGAGCACATCCAAAAACGAACGTCTGCTCTCTGATTTTTTTTCTGCCAAATCGGCCCCTTCTTCATCTACACGATTTTCCAGCTTCTCCAGCGCAGCGCTGAAGAATAGCAACCAGCACACGGTATAGAGCAGACCTTCCGGGGTGAGCTGGGTCATATATTTGGCAGGGATATCTTCCAACGGGATGCCTGCCAGCACGTACTGTTTAAATTTCCAAACCAGCACAGCACAGGAAAGCAGAAAAACGCCCAGGCTGGAGGTAAAATGACATTGCAGCCAGCTGCGAATCTTTTTTTCATGAATAGCGCAGACGCCGCCCAACACGAAAATGAAACCGTAAAACAGGGGCAGATAGTTCATGCGTTCGTTCAAAAGACGAATGATCATGGCGTGACCCTGGGTCCAGGGCGGATAATTCCAATAGGTGGCGCTCCATTGGTACAGCAAAATCTGCAGAGCTGCCAAAACAGAAAGTGAAGCACCGATACCTGCAGCGGATTTTTCACTGATCCACCTGACCAGCCGGCGCCAGAACGGCATGGAAAAATAAAAATACAGCAAGATCACCATAAAGTAAATATGGTAACAGCCTTCGCCCAGCAAAAACTTCACGATGAGTACGGAAACGGAAAAGCTCCGGTCCGGGCGATACATGTCTTCCCACTGCCACATGGCAATGTAAAAGAACGACCAGACGAAGTAAGGCAGGCCTACCGTGATCAGATGTTTCTTTATAAAATTGAAATAATGAAATGGCCTGTGCAGCGCATCATTACAGAACAGCCCATACCCCGAAATGAAAAAGAAGCTGGGGACGGCAAAGCGTGTGAAGACCTGAAACAGGAGAAACAGGTCAAGGCGCGGCGTGGAGGAGGCAAACACAAAAGGCCCGATGTGGATGCCGAGTACTCCCAGCATGGCCAGTGCCCGCAGGCGGTCTACCACGATGTTACGGTTTGACATAGAAAACCTCGGAAATATTTTTGTTAACATCATATCATTGCTGTTGGAAGTAATCAAGACACAAAAAAAGTAGCCGCCCCGTGGCAAAGGTAGCGGCTGCTTTTAAGTAGTTTACTAGAGCCAACCGTTCATCGGTGGCGCCTCTTCTGTTTGTATTTTAGCATCCGCAAGAGTGTTTGTCAAATAATATAGTTAGCGCCCCCATAGCAAAGAGTTTAAAATTTGCCTTCTGTCAGCAGCCGGGGCGGGGACGACTGAATAAGCGCAGCGTGCACCCGCAGGGCGCGAGGCAAATTGAAAAGTAAAAACCTTTCTAACAGTCAGACTTAGCTAACGAAAACCGCAGTCAACGACATCAGCGCAGGCGCCTCGCGTTAGCGGAGCGCTATGAAAGCGTCCCCACCCCGGCGAATCACCAAAATAAACAAAAAAACCCCGCTCCATAACGGAACGGGGTTTTGCACTTCCAAAACCTTACGCTTCTTTAGCTTCCAGGGGCTCAACGCTGATAATGCGTTCGGTACGGCCATGACGACCAAAACGAACCACACCTGCAATCTTGGCATAGATGGTGTAATCACGGCCCATGCCAACATTCTTGCCCACATGGAAACGGGTACCATGCTGGCGCACGATGATGCTGCCGGCGGTTACAACCTTACCGTCGTGTGCTTTGGTTCCCAGACGCTGGGAGTTGGAGTCACGACCGTTGTGGGAAGAACCGGTACCTTTTTTATGTGCATGTAACTGCAGAATAAGTTTAAACATTCATTTCACCTCCATGTTCGCGAATTCGAACATCTTGCGGACACTGCTCAGCCAGCTGATACAGTACGATTTCCATACTGCCCAGCAGAGACTGGCTTTTTATGTCAGGCGTCCGTTGCAGCGTTACCTGCAACACGCCTTTTTTCTGATCCACCTGATAGTCCACGGGATACTTCAGTTGCTGTTCCAAACCTACAAGAGCCATCTGCGTCGCCGCGGAGACCCAGGCGCATAGGATGCTTTCTCCGGCCGGGGCGTCACCCGCGTGGCCCTGAGACCGGAAACCTGTGATTTCTCCTTTATGGTTCCTGTATAAATCGATGGTAATCATACATTAAGCCTGAATGCCGCTGATTTTTACAGCAGTGAACGGCTGACGATGACCAGCGCGTTTGCGATAGTTAACTTTGGCTCTGTATTTGAAGACCAAAATCTTTTCGCCTTTGCCCTGCTCTTCTACGGTAGCGGTAACTTTAGCGCCGTCGATGAACGGTTTGCCTACGGTTACTTCGCCATCGTTTACGATAGCCAGAACTTCATCAAATACGACTTCAGCACCTTTTTCCGCGTCCAGCTTTTCTACGTTCAGAACGTCGCCTTCTGCTACTTTGTACTGTTTGCCGCCGGTTTTGATAATTGCGTACATGCATTGCACCTCCCTCTTCATGGACTCGCCAATTACGGTACGTCACACATTTTTCTGCGATACTGCGTGTCTGCTGCGCTGCGTTTGGCTGCGCGGCTGTGCGTTTCGCATCGCGCCGTGACGGTTTACGGGACCTTCTTGCGCGGTTGGGGCCGGACAGAATCGTCCAGACTGAGATATAATATCATAAAGCAACGGGGATGTCAACAACTTTATGTTCCGGCTGAAATCATCTGAATACGCGGAGCGCTATAAAGATACTCCCGGCCGGTTAATTAAATATAGTAATTTCCCTGAACCTCTGCTATAATGGTACATAACAATATAAATTGAACCAACCCAACGCGCAGGAGGCTCTCATGAAAAATATAGAACCAAAGATCAAAAAGCTGACAACAGATATATTGAAGGACTACGGTCAGGGGCGTACCATCGATAAGATGAATGCTTTCACCAGCCCCGACATGGACGTGGTGGTTGATATTCTGGACAAGTTGCAGAAGATTTTGTTTCCCGGATACTACCGCAATAAGAATTATCATTTTTATACGGCAGAGAATAATTTGCAGACCCTCATCGAGGATGTGCTGTTCAATCTGACCAAGCAGATTTCCATGTACCTGCGTTACCTGCCGGAATTCAGCGGCGCCGATTACCACACCAGCATGGAGCGGGCCCAGGAAATCGCCATGGAGTTTCTGTCCCGCATACCCAAAATCCGGGACCTGGTGGAAACTTCTGTGCAGGCGGAGTTCGACGGGGACCCGGCTGCTTTCAATAAAGACGAAATTATTTTCTGCTACCCGGGCATGTACGCCATTATGGTATTCCGGCTGGCGCACGAGTTCTACGATTTAGGGGTGCCCATGCTGCCCCGCATCATGTCGGAATATGCCCACAGCAAGACTGGCATCGACATCCATCCAGGCGCCACGATTGGCCGGTACTTCTTTATTGACCACGGCACAGGCATCGTTGTGGGCGAGACCACCATCATCGGCGACAACGTGAAGATTTACCAGGGCGTTACCATCGGCGCGCTGTCAACCCGTGGCGGGCAGAACCTGCGCAGCAAAAAGCGCCACCCCACCATCGAGGACAACGTTACGATTTACTCCGGTGCTTCCATTCTGGGCGGTGAGACCGTGATTGGTCACGACTCTGTCATCGGCGGCAACACTTTTATTACCATGTCCGTGCCTCCCGGATCCAACGTGAGCATCAAGAGCCAGGAGCTGCACATCAGCAGCAAGGGCAGACCCGACGCGGAAGCCAAGGATCTGGATCAGAGCACAACCTGGTTTTACACGATTTAGTTTGTAAAATGCGATGTAAATATAAAAAAGCAGGCCATCAGCCTGCTTTTTTTATGTTAATTATATGGCGGAGCAGTGCTTTATCGTGTTCTAACCTATTATATAGTATAAGTCACGGACGGTTGTTTGTGAAATTTTATTTTGCTGCCTAACTTGCTGGTAACTTGCCAACCTCGCATGAACCTCGCAACAATTGCGAAGTTTGCAAGGTTTTCTAACTTGCCTGTAACTTGCCAATACAGCACATGTTGTTTATCTTTAAAATTCCAAAAAAAATAAAGGTATGCTTCGGCATACCTTTAAAGAATAAGGGCATCTTGTTAGACGCTCTTTCCCCTTTTTTAATTGGTGAACGGGGTAGGAGTTGCACCTACGGTGTATCTTACGTGGCGGATTTACAGTCCGCTGCCTTCGCTACTCGGCACACCCGCCCAAAAATGGAGCCGGATATAGGACTTTAACCCATGACCCGCTGCTTACAAGGCAGCCGCTCTTGCCTACTGAGCTAATCCGGCATGTGGCTGCGGTAATAGGACTCGAACCTATAACGGACGCCTTAACAGGGCGCTGCTCTACCATTGAACTATACCGCAGTTTGGCGGAGCAGGAAGGATTTGAACCCTCGCGGCCTTGCGGCCCTCTCTGTTTTCAAGACAGATCTCTTCAGCCAGCTTGAGTACTGCTCCGTATTGGCGGAGACGGCAGAACTCGAATCTGCACACGTTTTCACGCTACTGGCGGTTTAGCAAACCACTGCCTTACCAGTTAGGCTTACGTCTCCGTTTGGTGCTCCCGGATGGACTTGAACCACCATCAGGCGATTATAAGTCGCCCGTTCTGACCCTTGAACTAAAGGAGCATTGGCATATCGGGTAGGATTTGAACCCACATCTTACAGTTTTGGAGACTGTTGTTTTTCCAGTTAAACTACCGACATGTTGGCTTCCGGCGCTGGACTCGAACCAACAATAACGGTGCCAAAGACCGTTGTGTTACCGATTACACCAGCCGGAAATGAAAAGCCGCCCAGGGGCAAAGGAATTCTAACCGTTCCCGGCTACTCCCATTCGGGAACCCAGCCTTATCCTTCACGGCGGCTTTTGTAAGCCTGCGCAATGCGCAGGGTAGTAACGGCATAGCACCCGAACAAAGGCCCATGCCGCAGAGGGACAGACAGCGCCTTATCTGTGTTCATTCCCTCCACTGATTTCATTATACATAATGTGTGCGCTTTGGCAAAATTCCGATGTGAAATAATGTATCGCTATTTAACCGCAAGGGCGATTACCAGGCAGGCAGCCACGGCCTCCCACGTGTTCCGCTGCGCCTTAATTCGCAGGCGTTCCCGCTTGGCCTCTGTTGCGTACTCTGCCAACAATTTGTTGGCATTCGTCAATGATTCGCCCTGCGTCTGTGACAGCAGAAGCAGCTTCTCCAGCTGTCTTTTTAATTTTGTCACTTCTTGCTTCAATGCTGTCGCTTCGTCCGACTGCACTTTCAAGTCCATCTGTAATCTGCTGTTGATGCTCTTTAGCTGTGCTAAGTTCGTTTCCAACTGCACTAATTCCGGTTCCGTGATTTGATACATCGCTACCGTCTGTTTTTCCGGCATTGCGGATTCCGCAGAAGTAACCGGCGCAAAAACCAACCAAAAAGACAGCAATGCCGATAGCAACAACAATAAAATCTTTTTTTCTTTCACGCCAAAATCCTCGAATAGCATCATACATATCAATCTCCTTTTACGCCCCATTCCCGCTGATAAAAAGCCGCCTTTCCACGCCATAAGTCGCCGCCCTGTCTCATGGGGCGTCCAGCTGCACACAGATCCGGAAGATACCACAAGTCCCAGCGCGTCTCCGGATCACCGCTGTACGGCCCGTAGTTGTCCTCTATCGCAGCTTCACAATGCGTCATGAAGTTGGCGCGGTTGATTTCTAAATTAAGCGCATTAGATAAAACCGCTGTTGCCTGCGCCAATGCTTCTATCTGTAATAATGTCGGTGGATATTCACCCAAATCAGCGTCTCTTCCTTCATTCGCAATGGCTCCGTACCCGCACATCATTGCAATGCCGACGGCCTTCCAATTCCGTTTATAAGTGTGCGCCTTGTACTCTTCCATATCATCGGTGGTCACATAAATTTTCCCGTCATGGTCCACAAGAATATGGTAGTCGTCAAACGCCTGTGAGTATAAGCCAGCCGTCCAGTGTGAATAAACGTGACTGATTTCGCCACGTGCGCTTTGGGCAATATCCCGTAATTCTGATAAATCTACTCTCCTGCAATACCGTAATGGGATATAAGCCATTTTACTTTATACCTTCCTTTCTTTTTTGTATCAGGCTCTTAATGTCACGCACGGAAGATACGCCGCACTCTCCCAGGTTCTCCAAAATAGAGAGAATTTCCGTGCATACCAAAATCCCGCAAAAGATTATCAGCACAAACGGCGGTAAGTGCGATATCCGTAAAATTTGGTCGCCACACGTTGCAACTACCAACAAAATAAAATAAGTGATGACTTTGCTCCAAAATCCATCACGCAGGGCAGAACTGTCAATGTACCGCCATTTGTGCGCCTGCCACGTCCACTTGATATAGTTCAGCAGATTCCCACGCCGCTTGACGATTTCCGGCCCATACGTGTTACGCCATAGCAGTGCTGACATAGCCATGCAGCGTGTGAGTATGTCCATAACAATGAGGATGATGAACATGGAGAATATCGTCCCGAGATCCATCAGTGTTGCGCCGATGGCAGAAAACGTCAGCTTCTCAAATCCTTTGTTTGCTATCTCTAATGCCGTTTCTGACCACTTAACTTTAGAAAATATCTCTTTTAAAACATCCATAATGCCGCCCCCGCTACAAAGGTTCCCAACACCAGAAAGCCGGATGCGAAGTGAAGCTGTTTGTTCTGAGCCATAACAACTTCCCCCTTTCTTAAATGAAAAGCACCTGTCCGGAAAAAGACAGGTGCTTTATATTGTCTCGTATTATTAGCCGCCAGTACTGCTACTGTTGGAACCGCCACTTCCTCCTGCTTCGGTTGCTTCTGCTTCGGTTGCCGCTGCTAACAGCGCGGTTGCCGCAGTTACGCAGTCGCTATACATCTGCTGTTCTACCTCGGTTCTCGGTGCCGGAAGCAAGGTTGTATCTGTTTCCTTATTAGCCAGGAAATAGGTATACGCTTCGCGGGGCTTCAGATGCACTTTGTAAAAATCACTCTTGGTCATTGCCATAATTCTTCCACCTTTCTTAAAAATTTGTATAGAAAAACCCGGCAGCACGATTACTGCCGGGTGTTCTACCTTTTACTTCAAATATAGTATTTTAATATCTTCGCAAATTCCTGCTGGATGATAAACGGCTTGTCGCCGTGCGCTATCTGCCGGATAATTTCGTCGGCCTTTGTAATAACAGCCTGTTTTTTACCCGGCGGCAGCTTTGCAACAATCTCATTTACTACCTTGGAGTACTGCAGGGTGAGCCATTTTATCTCTTCTCTCACTGCCCTATCATAATAGTAGGCAAAACGGTGGAGTACGTCCATTTCCAAATCCGGCATGTCCGGTACTTTAATTTCCACCGCATTCGCTGTCAAATGTACCCCCCCCGTAGACAAAAGTTCTTTTGGTGTTTCCACAAAGGACGCATACAGCGTGACGACTGCGTAACCAGTCGCCAGCCGCAGAATCCTTATGTCGTTCTTCGGTCTGTTGAATACGGGGGTTCGCATTTTACCACTCCAAAGCAGGTAGCATACTTAATAACGCTTCGTCTGTTGGGATTGCGGCCAATCCAGCTTTGACAGAATCCTCAATGTTATAGCAGCGCCGCCAGCAGGAATCACGCCACGCAAGGCAGGCTTGCCCTTCTGCCCGGAAAGTTGTGTCCGTGCTGTTGGCATAGGAACAGGCCGAAGCGATATTGTCATATCCTCTTGTCTGCGCCGTCTTATCCATGAAGTCCTGCACAAGTTTTGTGAAGTGTTCCTCTAATCCGCTTTCCCTGAAAAAGATTTCCATAGCGTTATTCGCTACTTCCTGTAACGTCTGCCGGGTGCGGAAATAAACTTCCTGCGCCGTCCAGCGCGTCCCTTCTTCGTCCGTTACCTGCTGGACTTGGGCGCGGATCCACACATCCGCTTGCCCGTCCGGCAGCGGCATGTATTTCACCGGCTGGGGTTCGTGGTCGTATGTTACTACCATATAAAGCCTCCCTGTCATATCGACTAATCACGCCTGCTGCATAATCGCAAGCGGTCAGAATATCTATTTTTTCATCACTGTCTTTCCTCTCTCTCACATACCTGATATTGGCGTGTTTGAAATTTCCTTTGTAAGAAGTTAGCCGCCTGGCCTGTTCCAGTGTCAGTTTGCGTAAGCGGTGATAGCGCAGCACCATGCGTCTGCCACGAATGAACACTCTTGCCCGTATGGTCATTTTCCCGTTCCGGTGTACGACGTACCCCATCATATCAATAGGATGCGTTTCCAGTTCGTGAATCTGCCATGAAACTTTGATAACCAGTCCAAAAGTGTCTTTGGCATACTTCGTGATTTTCCGCATGGCCGTTTTCAGGTTCTTCCGGTTGCTGCCGATCAGTTCCAAATCGTCCATAAAGAAAATCGCATGGTTTACCATTTTAATACGCTTGCCGCGCCGTTCCGTGGCAAGGCTCATAGCGTAGCGGTACACAAAGGATAACATGTACTGCATGCCCCACTGGCTTACGTTGCTACCTATCATAAATCCCTGATAGCCGTCCACCCGGTGAGATTTCAGCAGTTCTTCCCATAGCCACAGCAAATCTTCATTGCCGCAGTCACGCCGGAAAAACTTCATAAATATTTCATACCGGGCTGACGGAAAGCATTTTGTAATGTCGCCTTTGACGTGGTATTTGCAGACCGGCGTGTAAGCAAGGCCGTGCGCCTGTGCGTAACGCATGGCGCGGTTGTCATCCTGTACCCACTTCCGTATGATTTTCGCACCGTGCAACGGCCCTCTGCCCTTTATGCTGGACACCTGATGCCATACGATACGCCGTTTCCATATATCCGTCACGGCATACGTCGCAATGGAATCGAAAACCTGCTGCATGGCACTTTCGCATCCTATCAGCCGTTCCTTGCCGGTCGAAGCGTCCATCTTCTTCCGGTTCCGTATCGGCGGCAGCGCAAGGTTGCGTTCTGCAATGCGCTGTACAGCGTCTTTTGCAATACGCTTAATGGCCGGTGCAAGTATTGTCAGGTCGCTGTTTTCGCAGGCGCGGGCATAGTCAATCCGGGATATGCCGTTTTTGGCCAACATACCCCGGAAATCGAACCGTTTGTAGTGACGTTTGATACAGTCCCACACCCACGGTAACACAGTTTTGTAATCACGCAGATTAATGTCCTTACAACTTCTGCGCATGAGAATACCTTCTTTGCCAGTACCGGGCGTTCGTTTCCTACCAGCCCGGCGGTGTAGCTGTCAATTTTCGCCGCAGCGCGGATTATTTAGTGCAAGTATTAAAAAGGTTTTTGACAGAATATGAGAAGGACGCGACACGATGTTCCAGTTCGCATTCGTCACGCCGTTGTTGAGGTTCGCGTAGGACAGGCCGTAATTCGTCGTCCCGTTGTTCAAGTTACCGAAGCATAAGACAGGAACAGAGCGCTCGCTATACACCAAATAACCCCTATACTCGAGGGAGGGGGACACCCCCTCTGGGCGGGCTATGCAGCCGCTGCCCATTCACCCCCGCGATTCCCGTTTGGAGAAGGACGCGACACGATGTTCCAGTACGCATTCGTCACGCCGTAGTAGAGGTGCGCGCAGGACAGGCCGTAATTCGCCGCCCCGTAGTTCAAGGAACCGAAGCACAAGACAGGAACAAAGCGCTCGCTATACACCAAATAACCCCTATACTCGAGGGAGGGGG